>NZ_JASGED010000088.1:0-6664 GCF_047606765.1 Thermomonas sp.
GGTCCTGCATGTGGACCACGGCAAGGCCACGGTCGAACTCGTTGTAACCGGCCTCGAAAATGCCGCTGACCCGGAAGCGCTTCATGGTCTGCACGCCGCCCACCGGCGTGCTGCGAAAGTCGGCCAGGGTCAGCACCACGTCATCGCCAACGCCCGCCCCCAGATACATGGCCAGTTCACGCCCCAGCACGATGTTGAAGCTGCCGGGCTGAAGATCGGCCAGCTTGCCCTGCTTCACCTTCGCGCCCAGCACCGAAACCGTGTCTTCCTGCGCCGGGATCACGCCGCGCAGCATCGCCGGCTGGTTGCCGCTGGCGGAGAGCAGCGCTTCCTTTTCGACGTAGGGCGCGGCACCGGCCACCCGCGCATCCTGCAGCGCCAGCTTCACCGCATGTTGCCAGTCCTGCAGCGGCTCACCGTAGCCGCTGATGGTGGTGTGCGCGGCCATGCCCAGCATGCGGTCGCGGATTTCCTTCTGGAAGCCACTCATCACCGCCAGCGTGGTGATGAGCGCGGTCACGCCCAGCGCGATGCCGAGGATCGAAGCCAGCGAAATGAAGGAGATGAAGCCATTGCGGCGTTTGGCGCGCAGGTAGCGCAGGCCGATGGCGACGGGAACAGGTTTGAACATCGAATGTCTGGATTGGTCGCCGCCAAGCGACGAGGATGTGGATGATGCCGCTATCGGGCCGCTTATGCCACGCGCTTGCTCAGGAGCTCCGCCATGCGGGTTTGCCAACCCGGCCCGGTTGCCTTCCACGCGGCAAGCACGGTCTCCGGCAAGCGGATCGTCACCTGCTTGCGCGGATTGGTTGCCAGCGGACGCCCGCCACGCTTGACGGTGCCGCGCGCGAGCATGTCATCCGAAAGCTCCGGCAGGTCTTCGTATTCGCCTTTCTTTGGCTTGTGCGCATCCACGCGCTTGAAGTCAGACTTCAAGGTACGGTGCGATGCGGGCTTGTTCGCGCTCATTGGCCTTCCTCATGCTGAAAACGTGGCGCACCGCACCCCTTGGCACATAACCGATCACCACCAGCCTACCCGCCAGATGGCCGAAGCAGATGATGCGCTTCTCGCCGTAATCCCTGCGTGTGTCTTCGACCTCGAACGTGAGCCCTGAAAAGACGGCAACGGCATCCTCGAAATCAAGCCCGCGCTCGGCCAGGGTTTTCTGCCGTTTGCCGGGATCGTATGTGATTTGCATGGTTATTGTACCTACAACAACATCTGGCCGCAAAATCCTGTACGCGCCGGCACAGCGTTCTTCCAGGCCTCAACTTTCCGTCACTGAACCCATACCAATGGCAGCCTCGCGCCGCTGCATCGCAAGTTTCAGTTCACGCCGCGTTGCGGCAGGCAGCCGATCCGGCCAGAACACCAGCCGCCGCCTGCGGCCATCGCCATCGCGCCAGTCGAAGAAGGCCAGCGGCCCACGCCAGCGCAGGCGCAGGTCGTCGATGTGCGCATCATCGGAAGTCACCGCACCGCGTCCCGCCGGGATACGCAGCGTGCATACCGGCTGGCGCAGGTAATTCCGCATATCACGCAGACTGGCGATCAGCGCTACACAGGCCAGCGGCCATGCCCAGCCACGCGGCAGGTTGGAGGCAATCAGGCAGAACGGGGCGAGTACGGCCAGTGCGAGCAGCCACACGCCGACATGGCGCGAGGGCTGCGACTCAAACAGGCAGGCTTCGGATACGTTCGACAAGCGCCGCGATTTCGACATCGTCCGGGGTTTCGTAGCCAAGGAACCAGCGCCAGAGCCTATCGTCCTCGCTATCCAGAAGCCGCAGGAAAACCTCCCGCTCCTGCGTAGGACTTTGCCGCCACGCGCGATCCAGCCAGCGTTCCAGCAGCTGGTCCAGTTCCTTCATGCCGCGCCGGCAGCGCCAGCGCAGTTTTTTCAGTTCGGCTTCGTCTTGCGTGTGCATGGTCAGGCAGCCGCACCCTCATCCGCCCTTCGGGCACCTTCTCCCGGAGGGAGAAGGAAAAATCAGACCTTCCGCGCCACCATCAGTTTCTTGATCTCCGCGATCGCCTTGGCCGGGTTCAGGCCCTTCGGGCAGGTGCGGGCGCAGTTCATGATGGTGTGGCAGCGATAGAGCTTGAAGGGGTCTTCAAGATCGTCCAGCCGCGCGCCGGTGTCTTCATCGCGGCTGTCGATGATCCAGCGGTAGGCCTGCAGCAGGATCGCCGGGCCGAGGTAGCGCTCGCCGTTCCACCAGTAGCTGGGGCAACTGGTCGAGCAGCAGGCGCACAGGATGCATTCGTACAGGCCGTCCAGCTTGTCGCGGTCCTGCGGCGATTGCAGGCGCTCGCGCGTGGGCGCGGCGGTCTGCGTGCGCAGCCACGGGCGGATGCTGGCGTACTGCGCATAGAAGTGGGTCAGGTCGGGCACCAGGTCCTTGACCACCTCCATGTGCGGCAGCGGGTAGATCGGCACCTCGGCCTTGCCGCAGTCCTCGATGGCGCGGGTGCAGGCCAGCGTGTTGGTGCCGTCGATGTTCATCGCGCACGAACCGCAGATGCCTTCGCGGCAGGAACGGCGGAAGGTCAGCGTGGGGTCGATCTCGTTCTTGATCTTGATGAGTGCGTCGAGCACCATCGGCCCGCACTTGTCCAGATCGACTTCGTAGGTATCCGTGCTCGGATTCCTGCCGTCGTCCGGGTTCCAGCGATAGACCTTGAAGCTGCGCACGCGGGTTGAACCGGCGGGTGCCTTGAAGTGGCGGCCCTTGCCGATCTGCGAGTTCTTAGGGAGGGTGAATTCGGCCATCTTGCGTACTCCCGGTCAGTAAACGCGCGCTTTCGGCGGCACCACTTCGACTTCGTCGTCGAGGGTGTACATGTGTACCGGGCGGTAGTCGATGCGGGTGTTGCCGGCATCGTCCAGCCAGCACAGCGTGTGCTTGTGCCAGTTCTCGTCGTCGCGATCCGGGAAGTCCTCGCGGGCGTGCGCGCCGCGTGATTCCTTGCGGTTCTCCGCTCCGGTGATGGTGACCTGCGCCTGACCGAGCAGGTTCATCAGCTCGTAGGTTTCGATCAAGTCGGAGTTCCACACCAGCGAGCGATCGCTGACCTTGACCTCGGCGAAGGATTCGCGGATTTCGCGAATCTGGCGCACGCCTTCGGCCAGCGTGTCCTGGGTGCGGAACACCGCGGCGTGGGCCTGCATCGAACGCTGCATGCGGTCGCGGATCGTCGCCGTGGGCAGGCTGCCGTTGGAATTGCGCAGACGGTCAAGGCGACTGATGGCCTGTTCGGTGGCGTCGTCCGGCAGGCGGCTGTGCGGCTGGTTGGGCTTGATCGTATCGGCGCAGCGGTTCGCCACCGCACGACCGAACACCACAAGGTCAAGCAGCGAGTTGGAGCCAAGACGGTTCGCGCCATGCACCGACACGCAGGCCGCTTCGCCGATGGCGTACAGGCCCTGCACCACCGCGTCGGGGTCGCCGTTCTTCAACTGCACCACTTCGCCGTGATAGTTGGTCGGGATGCCGCCCATGTTGTAGTGGACGGTCGGCAGCACCGGGATCGGCTGCTTGGTCACGTCCACGCCGGCAAAAATCTTGGCGCTTTCGGCGATGCCGGGCAGCTTCTTGTGGATGTCGGCGGGGTCGAGGTGGGTCAGGTCGAGGAAGATGTGGTCCTTGTGCTCGCCAACGCCGCGACCTTCGTTGATTTCGATGGTCATCGAACGGCTGACCACATCGCGCGATGCCAGGTCCTTCGCGTTCGGTGCGTAGCGTTCCATGAAGCGCTCGCCGTTGGCATTGCGCAGGATGCCGCCTTCGCCACGCACGCCTTCGGTGATCAGGCAGCCCGCGCCATAGATGCCGGTGGGATGGAACTGCACGAACTCCATGTCCTGCAAGCCAAGGCCGGCACGCAGCGCCATGCCGCCGCCGTCGCCGGTGCAGGTATGCGCCGAGGTGCAGCTGAAATAGGCGCGGCCGTAACCGCCTGTCGCCAGCACCACGCCGTGGGCGCGGAACAGGTGCAGCGTGCCTTCGGCCATGTCCAGCGCCAGCACGCCCTTGCAGGCACCGTGCTCGTCGAAGATCAGGTCAAGCGCGAAGTATTCGATGAAGAACTGCGCCTCGTGCGCCAGCGACTGCTGGTACAGCGTGTGCAGCATGGCGTGGCCGGTGCGGTCGGCGGCGGCGCAGGTGCGCTGGGCGATGCCCTTGCCGTAGTGCGTGGTCATGCCGCCGAACGGACGCTGGTAGATCTTGCCGTCCTCGGTGCGGGAAAACGGCACGCCCTGATGTTCCAGCTCGATGACCGCCGGGATCGCCTCGCGGCACATGTACTGGATGGCGTCCTGATCGCCCAGCCAGTCACTGCCCTTGATGGTGTCGTAGAAGTGGAAGCGCCAGTCGTCCTCGCCCATGTTGGCAAGCGCGGCGGAAATGCCGCCCTGCGCCGCCACGGTATGGCTGCGGGTCGGGAAGACCTTGGTGATGCAGGCCGTCTTCAGGCCCTTGTGGGCAAGGCCGAAGGTGGCACGCAGGCCGGCGCCACCGGCACCAACCACCAGCATGTCGAACTTGTGTTCCTGGATCTGGTACGCGGACACGGTGTCAGGCTCCTTGCAGTGCGATGCGCAGCACCGCGAGCACACCAGCGATGGCCGCCAGCGCGCAGACGAAAATATTGGCGATGTGCGCCGCGCCCGCCAGCAGCGGCGTGTGCAGGTAATCCTCGATGATGACCTGCAGCCCCAGCTTGGCGTGCCAGAACATGGCGACGATGAAGAACACCAGCACCGTGGCGTTCAGCGGATCGGCCACCACCGCACGGGCGATGTGGTAGTCGGCACCCGTCAGCCCGAACAGCAGGCCCAGCAGATAGACGCCGGCCAGCGCCAGCGCGATCGCGGTGATCCGCTGCCAGATGAAATGGCCGGTGCCGTCCTTTGCCGATCCCAGCCCGCGCGCACGCTTCAAGGGCGTGCGCAGGTTGTTTGCATTGCCGCTCATGCCTGCCCCCAACGCATCAGCACGATGCCCCAAGCCAGCAGCACCAGCACGAAGCTGCCGATCACCGAAATCCAGCTGCTGCGGATGAAATCCGGGATGGCGAAACCATGCCCTGCGTCCTGCGCGATGTGGCGGATGCCGTTGAGCAGGTGGTAGGCCAGCGCCCAGCTGAAGCCCAGCAGCACGATGCGCCCGAATATGGAACCGGCGCAGGCGGTGAACGCCTCCCAACGATCCGGCCCGGAAGCCAGTGCCAGCAAGCCACAGAGCATGGCGAGCGCACCGACGACCAGAATTACGCCAGTGGCGCGGTGGATGATGGAGGTCATCATCTGCACCTGCCATTTGTAAACCTGCAAGTGCGGCGACAGCGGACGCTGGCGTCCGCGCGGTTCGGAAGCAGCCATGAGGGATGCGTTCTCCGGGCTGGGCGGCTCACGCCGCGTGGCAGTAGGCAATATCTGCGTCAAAACCGTTGCACGCCATGGCGATGCAGCAGGTTTTCACGCAGATATCAGAAGTCGATGCATCGGCCATTCTTTTCCCAATCCCCATAGCGGGTCGGCTCCGGGCCATCGCGACCGCCAAACTCAACGGCGGGCACGGGCTTCGGGGTGGCCGGCGGCGCGGGTTCCGGGGTCGGAACCACCGCCTGCGCGGACTCGGGGGCGGGATCGGATTGGCCTATCATCGACGCATTCACAACCTGCGAAGTTTACGGCCCGCGACCGATGCGCGACAACCCGACCCATGCCGAATCCTTCCGCCTGCCCGGCCATGAGGTGCTGACCATCAGCGGACGCGACGCAGTCGCATTTGCGCAGGCGCAGTGCATGAACGACGTGGCTGCGCTGGCCGACGCTCAATGGCAGTGGAACGGCTGGCTGACGCCCAAGGGCCGGGTGATTGCCCTGTTCGCCCTGCTGCGGCTGGATGCCGAAACCCTGTGGCTGATCCTGCCGGATGTGTCTGCCGACGCATTGGCGGCGAAGCTGCAACGCTACGTGTTCCGCAGCAAGCTCAAGCTGGAAGCACGCGGCGACCTGCACGCCTGCGGCAGCTTTGGCGCACCTGTACAGGCCATGGGTACCACGCTGGCGCGTGATGGCGATGCCGTCGAGCTGGACATGTCCGGCAGTGGTGGCCCGCGCACGCTGCGCATCAGCACGGAGCAGGTCGCCGACGATGCCGACGCCCTCGCCCGCTGGAACGCGGCCGACCTTGCCCACGGCCTGCCGCGCTTGCCGGCATCGCAAGCCGAACAGTGGACGCCGCAGCAGCTTTCGCTGGAACGCCTGCGCGCCTTCAGCGTGAAGAAAGGCTGCTATCCGGGGCAGGAAATCGTGGCGCGCACGCATTTCCTGGGCCAGGCCAAGCGCGGGCTGGCGTTGCTGCAAGCCGATGCGCCACTTGAACCCGGCAACGAAGTGATCGCCGGTGGGCGCGCCATCGGCAGCATCGTATGCGTGCAGGGCAACGCGACACTGGCCGTGTTGCCGCTGGAACGCGGCGATGCCACGCTTTCATGCGCCGGCATCGCCCTGCGCGAACTGCCGCTGTCAGGCGGGCTTGCGCGCTAGGGAAGCTCTGAACAACTCCCGAAACGTCATCCCGGCGAAAGCCGGGATCCAGCTTTTTCAATGACTTACCAAAGAGCTAGATTCCGGCTTTCGCCGGAA
>NZ_JASGED010000089.1:0-11745 GCF_047606765.1 Thermomonas sp.
CAAGTACCTGCGCCTGCCGGGGCTGCGGCTGGATGCCGAGCCGGTGCCGTCGATGCTGGTGCGGCTTGGTTCCGACAGCGATCAGGTCTCGCAGGCTGCCATCGATGCCGCCAAGGTGATGCTGCAGCAGTCCTTGCAGGTGCTCGCGATGCTGGCGGTGATGCTGTACGCAAGCTGGCGCGTCACCATCGCCGTGCTGCTGCTGGCACCGCTGATCGCGTGGATGATGGACAAGGTGGGCCGGCGCTATCGGCGCTTCGGCCATCGCGTGCAGGAGACCTCGGCGCAGATGATGCTGGCCGCCGATCAGGCACTGTCCAACCAGCAGGAAGTCAAGGTCTATGGCGCGCACGCAACGGAAATGCAGCGCTACGCCGGGCTTGCCAATCACTATTTGAATCTTGGCCTGAAGGTCGAGGCCACCCGCAGTATTTCCTCGGCGCTGGTGCAGTTGACCGGCGCGGTCGGGCTGGCCCTGCTGTTGTTTCTTGCCGGGCGCGAAGCGCTGGAAGGGCGGCTGACGGCGGGCGGCTTCGTGCAATTGATGATCGCGATGCTCGCCATCATTCCGGCGCTGAAGCAGCTCACCAATGTGCAGGGCATGCTCCAGCGCGGCATCGCGTCGGCGGAGCGCCTGTTCTCGGTGCTGGATGCCGAGGACGAAGTCGATGCCGGCACCCGTCCGCTTGCGCGCGCACGCGGCGAGATCGAGTTCCGCAACGTGCAGGCGCGTTATCCGGGGCAGACGAAGGATGCGCTGTCCGGCATCAGTTTTGTCGCAAAACCCGGCACGGTCACCGCGATCGTCGGGCGCTCCGGCAGCGGCAAGTCATCGCTGGTCAAGCTGATCCCGCGTTTCTATGAACCAAGTGATGGCCAGATCCTGCTGGACGGGCATCCGCTGCATGACTATCCACTCGCCGACCTGCGCCGGCAGGTGGCGATGGTCGGCCAGCAGGTGATGCTGTTCGATGGCAGCGTGGCCGAGAACGTGGCCTATGGCGAACTGCGCGATGCCGATGCAGAGTCGGTGGAAGCGGCGGTGCGTGCGGCCAATGCGATGGAGTTCGTCGAAGCCCTGCCCGAAGGCATGCAGGCGCAGATCGGGGTCAAGGGCGGCAAGCTGTCCGGTGGCCAGCGCCAGCGCCTCGCCATCGCCCGCGCCATGCTCAAGGACGCGCCGATCCTGATCCTCGACGAAGCCACCGCCGCGCTGGACAACGCCTCCGAGCGGCTGGTGCAGGAAGCCCTCGCGCATCTGATCCCCGACCGCACCACGCTGGTCATCGCCCATCGCCTGTCCACCATCGAACACGCCGATCAGGTGCTGGTGCTGGATGCTGGCCGGCTGGTGGAGCAGGGCACGCATGCGCAATTGCTGGCGCGCGGTGGCGTGTATGCGCGGTTGCACGCCGCGCAGTTCCGGGAGTCCGGCGCTTGAGCCGCAGGCAACTCCCGGCAACTCCATCGTGGTGGTTCGATGGCAACACGCCGCCGCTGCATGCGCGGCTGCTGTCCGTGCTGTATGGCGCGGTGGTTGCATTGCGCCGTGGCCTGTACCGGCGCGGCTGGCTGCGCAGCCGGCATCCGGGCGTGCCGGTGGTGATCGTGGGCAATATCGTGGCCGGCGGCAGTGGCAAGACCCCGCTGGTGATCGCACTGGTGCAGCGCCTGCGCGCAGCCGGTTGGACGCCGGGCATCGCCAGCCGGGGCCATGGGCGCAAGGATGCGAAGACCGCGCGCTGGGTCGAAGCCGGTGGCGATCCCGCCCTGTGCGGCGATGAACCCCTGCTGCTCGCTGCCGCCACCGGTGCGAAGCTGCGGGTGGATCGTGATCGCTTCGCCGCCGCGCGCGCGCTGGCCGACGCTGGTTGCGACATCGTGGTGTGCGATGACGGCCTGCAGCACTACGCGCTGGCCCGCGACATCGAAATCGAAGTGCAGGACGCGCGCCGCCGCTACGGCAACGGCCGGCTGCTGCCCGCCGGGCCGCTGCGCGAGCCGGTCGAACGCGCCGCAGACTGCGCGTTCCGGGTGGTCAATTTCGGCGTATCCGACATGGGCGATGGCGAACCCGGCGAATGGCCGATGCGTCTGCGCACCGGCCAGGCGCAGCCGCTGGCAGGTGGACGCCCGCTGCCGCTGTCTGCCTTTGCCGGCCAGCGCGTGCATGCGGTTGCCGGCATCGGTGACCCGGAGCGGTTCTTCTCGATGCTGCGCGATGCCGGCATCGCGGTGGTGGCGCATGCCTTCCCCGACCACCATGCCTACACGGCGGCGGATTTCGACTTCAGCAGCCCGCTGCCGGTGCTGATGACCGACAAGGACGCGGTGAAATGCGCGGCCTTCGCCGCTGCCGGCTGGTACGCGGTGCCGGTGCAGGCAGCCTTGCCGGAAGCGTTCTGGGTGGCGCTGCTGGACAGGCTGAAAGCCTAAGCGGCGAAGCACATGCCCACCACATTGATGACCAGCGATAATCCCCACGCATGACCACCCCCGATTTCGTCGTCGCCATTCCCGCCCGTTACGCCGCCTCGCGCCTGCCGGGCAAGCCGCTGCGCCTGATCGGCGGTGAGCCGATGGTGTTGCATGTCGCCCGTCGCGCACTGGCCGCCGGTGCGCGCGAGGCATGGGTCGCCACCGACGATGCCCGCATCGCCGAAGCGCTGGACGGATGCGGCGTGCAGGTGGCGATGACTTCGCCCGGCCACGCCTCCGGCACGGATCGCCTGGCCGAATGCGCACGCATCGCCGGCTGGGCCGACGACACCATCGTGGTCAATCTGCAGGGCGATGAACCCTTCGCGCCTGCCGATGGCATCGCCTGTGTGGCACGTACGGTGGCCGAAAGCGGTGCCGGCATCGCCACCCTGGCTGCGCCCATCGGCGATGTCGAAACCCTGCTTGATCCGAACGCGGTCAAGGTCGTGCGGGCGGAAAATGGCGATGCGCTGTATTTCAGCCGTGCGCCGGTGCCGTGGCCGCGCGATGCCTTCGCGCTTGACCGCACGGCCATGCCGGAAGGGCAGTGGTTACGCCACATCGGCATCTACGGTTATCGCGCTTCCGCGCTGCGCGCGTTCGCGGCCTTGCCGCAGGGCGTGCTGGAGCGTGTCGAAGCACTGGAGCAATTGCGCGCACTGGAAGCCGGCTGGCGGATCGCGGTGGCGTTGACGCCTTCGCCGTTCCCGCCGGGCGTGGACACGCCCGAAGACCTGGCGCGTGCCGAACGCATCTGGATGGACATGCAGGGACAAGAATGATGGCGAGGCCCGTTGGAATCCTGATGGTGTGCCTTGGCAACATCTGTCGTTCGCCAATGGCCGAGGGCGTGCTGCGTGCGCGGCTGATCGAAGCCGGGCTGGGTGAACAGGTGCGGGTGGATTCCGCCGCCACCGGCAGCTCGCACATCGGCCACCCGCCGGACGAGCGCGCGATTGCCTGCGCGTTGAAGCATGGCATCGACATCTCCGCGCAGCGTGCGCGCCGGCTGGCACTGGAAGACTTCGACGAGTTCGACGTGATCCTCTGCGCCGACCGCACCATCCTGCACGATGCGCGCATCCGCAAGCCGCGCATCTCGCATGCGCAGGTGGAACTGCTGCTGGAGTGGAGCGGCGTTGGCAAGAAGGACGTGCCGGATCCGTATTACGGCAATGCGCGTGATTTCGAACAGGCGTTCCGGCTGGTCGATGCCGCCGCCAACGGGATCGTGGAACGGGTGAGGCAAGGCCGGCTCTGACCGGCACGCGCATGGGCAGGCGCAAGGCGGACGAGGCGGTATTCGACGGTCGCGGCTTTGCGGCCTCGCTGCCGCTGGCACCGGGCGTCTATCGGATGCTCAACGCCGAAGGCACGGCGCTGTACGTCGGCAAGGCGCGCGCGCTGCGCAATCGCGTCGGCAGCTACTTCAACGCCACCCCCAAGCCCACCCGGATCATGGCGATGCTGGCGCAGGTGGCGCGCATCGAGATCACCGTCACCCGCAGCGAAGCCGACGCGCTGCTGCTGGAAAACCAGCTCATCAAGTCGTTGCAGCCGCGCTACAACGTGATGCTGCGCGACGACAAGAGTTACCCCTTCGTGCTTCTGACCAAGGAGGACTGGCCGCGCATCGCCTTCCACCGTGGCCCGCGCGCAACGCCGGGGCGCTACTTCGGCCCGTATCCCAGCGCAGTGTCGGTGCGCGAGACGCTGAACCTGATGCACAAGCTGTTTCGCCTGCGCAGCTGCGAGGACAGCGTTTTCAGGAATCGCAGCCGGCCCTGCTTGCAGTACCAGATTGGCCGTTGCAGCGCGCCGTGCGTGGGTCTTGTCGATGCAGCCGACTACGCGGATGCGGTGCGGCGCGCGGCGTTGTTTCTCGATGGCCGCAGCGGTGAACTGGGCGATGAACTGACGGCGGCGATGCAGGCAGCAAGCGAAGCGCTGGAGTTCGAGCAGGCGGCGCGCCTGCGCGATTTGATCGCGACCATCCGCAAATTGCAGGCACGGCAATACGTCGATGGCCGCAATGCCGACCTCGATGTGCTGGCGGTGGCGATGCAGGGTGCGGCGGCCTGCGTGTTGCTGCTGGCCTTCCGCGACGGGCGCAATCTCGGCACCCGTGCGTTCTTCCCGAAGACCAATGGCGAGGACAGCGCCGATGAAGTGCTGGCCGCGTTCGTCTCGCAGTACTACGCCGAACAGCCGCCACCGGCGGAGATCGTGCTGGATCGCGAGATTCCGGAACGTGAACTGATCGAACAGGCCTTGAGCGAACATGCAGGCCGCAAAATCGAACTGCGCGCCAGCGTGCGCGGCGAGCGTGCGGCGCATCTGGAACTGGTGCGCCGCAATGCCGAACTGGCGCTGGCCACGGAACTGTCCAGCAGCGCTGCCCAGCAGGCGCGGGTGGAAGCGCTGCGCGAGCTGCTGGGGCTGGCCGAAGCGCCATCGCGGATCGAGTGCTTCGACATCAGCCACACCATGGGCGAGGCGACGGTGGCGTCCTGCGTGGTGTTCGATGCGGCCGGCCCGGTGCGTGCGCAGTACCGCCGCTACAACATCGTGTTCGACAAGAGCAGCGGGATCGAACCGGGCGACGACTATGCGGCCATGCAGCAGGCCTTGCTGCGCCGGTTCCGCCCGGCGGCGGAAGGCGAGCCGGACATCGTGCTGCCGGACGTGCTACTGATCGACGGCGGTAGCGGGCAAGTGGCGCAGGCGCGCGGCGTGCTGGAGGACTACGGCATCACCGGCGTGGCGTTGGTTGGCGTGGCGAAGGGGCCGGAGCGCAAGGCCGGCGCGGAAACCCTGCTGCTGCCGGATGGGCGCGAAGTGCAGCCCGGCGCGGCATCGCCCGCATTGCAACTGGTGCAGCAGGTGCGCGACGAGGCCCACCGCTTCGCCATCACCGGCCATCGCGGCAGGCGGCAGAAGGCGCGCGCCACCAGCCGGCTGGAGGACATCGCCGGCATCGGCCCACGCCGGCGCGCATCGCTGCTGCGGCATTTCGGCGGGCTTGCGGGCCTGAAGGCGGCGGCGGTCGATGACATCGCCAGGGTGGACGGCATCAACCGTGCGCTTGCTGAACGCATCTGGGCCAGCCTGCACGGACTGGCGCAGGCCGGCGCGGAAGGGCAGGGCGAAGGCTAGAGCGTTTTCGGCGCAAGCCTGCACCCATCGTCATGCCCGCGCAGGCGGGCATCCAGCGTCTTTGATCCTTGCGAATCAAAGGCAAAGTCACTGGGTTCCCGCTTTCGCGGGAACGACGGACATCGTGAACATTTCCATCGAAATTGCGCGAAGGCTTGCCGGCTGGAAGTTGCCGGTAGAATCGCTGCCGATGAAGCTGACCATTCCGACATGGCTGACACTGGCGCGGATCGCCCTGATCCCGGTGCTGGTGGTCGTCTATTACCTCGACTATCGCTGGACGAACATCGCCGCCACCGCGATCTTCGTGGCGGCTTCGGTCACCGACTGGCTGGATGGCTGGATCGCGCGCCGCTACCAGCAGTATTCGGCCTTCGGTGCCTTCCTTGATCCGGTGGCCGACAAGCTGATGGTGGCGGTGGCACTGGTCATCACCGTGCAGTACCACCATACGGTGTGGATGGCGCTGTGGGCCAGCGTCATCATCGGGCGCGAGATCGCGGTGTCTGCGCTGCGCGAATGGATGGCTGAACTTGGCCAGCGCGCGAAGGTGGCGGTGGCGACGGTGGGCAAGATCAAGACCATCGTGCAGATGGTGGCGCTGGGCTTCCTGCTGTACCGCGAGCCGCTGCTGGGCATCCCGGTGTTCCTGATCGGCGAATGGCTGCTGGCGGCGGCGGCAATCCTGACCTTGTGGTCGGGCTACGAGTACGCCCGTGCGGCCTGGCCGGCCCTGAGCGCCGAAGAAACAAAAACTGTTGACAGGTCAGAATGAGGCCCTAAAATGACGGGCTCAACGCGGGAATAGCTCAGTTGGTAGAGCACGACCTTGCCAAGGTCGGGGTCGAGGGTTCGAGTCCCTTTTCCCGCTCCAGTTTTTAACGAAGCCCCGTTTCGCGGGGCTTCGTTGTTTCAGTAGAATGCAAACGCATTCTTCATCCAAGTCACCGGCCGGGTGGCAGAGTGGTTATGCAGCGGACTGCAAATCCGCGTACGCCGGTTCAATTCCGACCTCGGCCTCCATCTAAGCCCCCGATTCTTCGGGGGTTTTTTCTTTTTCTGGCTCAGTTGGGTTTTCCGATTTTTCCGCGTGTTCCGCGTTTGCCTTCCGTAGCAGGCGCTTGTGGGCGACCGTTGCAGCCGCGATCCGCATAAAGGTTGCTTCGCCGAACTGGTTCATGGCGATGTTCACGGCGGCGCAAACAATGCGAGTGTTCCCGCTGGTGTAGTGCTTGCCGCTGTCGATTCGATCAATGCTTGGCATCCACGGACGAATGCGTCTGTCTGCATATTGGATGGCGTCGAACTTGATCCCGGTTACCGAGCATCGGTTGTCTGCCGCGTCCAGCATGGCTTGCACGTCGCCCAGCGTGAGATGAACCTCCAACCCTTTCGGTTTGGCGTTCTTCACCATTGATTTGTGCAGGGCTTTTGCGGTGCCGGTCGGGATGGCGACGCGCCGCCCGTTTGACTCATTCACAGCATCATAGCGGCGCATTGCCGCCTCAAAATCGCTGCCGAGTGCAATCTCAACTCGCTTGCCATGCTCGGATCGGCAATAGAAGTAGTAGGTGTACTTTCCACGGCGGCGAACAAGGAATCGGGGTGGCAAGGTGGCGTGCTTTTCAGTGCGTCGGCTCATGCGGAAATTATGCGCCATCTTGCGACCTTTTCCGCGTTTGGCCTGTCGGCATGACCTTCGCGCCGCGCCGATTCCGGGCGTAGTGCTCAGTCATCCTCAGGCTGGCATGCCCTAGCTGGCGCTGTGCATCCCGCAGGTTGCCAGACGCTTCCTCCGTGTCCGTGGCAGCCTTCGCGCGCAAGTCTCGGAACTGGTAGCCGGCGATCCCCGCCGCGCGGCAGGCAGCCGCCCAATGCCGGGAAATGGCATTCACGCCGATGGGCTTGCCATTCTGGTTCACCACCAGCCGCGTGCAATGCACTTTGAACTCAGCCTTGCGCTCCCTGATCCGCGCCAGCACGGATTCCAGTTCCCCGGTGACTTCGACCCGGACTTTCGCGCCCGTCTTGGCTTGCCGGAAGTGCAGCGCGCCATCCCGTACATCCATGTCGGTTGCCCGCAGCACGTCCGATGGTCGCTGGCCGGTCAGGTAGGCCAAGTCCATTGCATCGCGCAGCGTTGGGCTACCGGCCTCCCATATCGCAAAGAAGGCGTCATCTTCGATGTAGGCATCCCGCCCACCTGTCGCGCCCTTGATGCCGGCGCATGGGTTCGGAAGCGAGGTGTAGCGGTTCGCGCGCGCCCAATTCCAAAGGTGGGATAGCAGTGCCTTCTCGCGCGTGGCGCGGACAGGGGCGGAAGACCGCCACCGCATATAGTCCTGCACGTCACCCGGCTGGATTGCATCCAGAGGCGCGGGCGGGTCATTGAAGTATTCCAGCAGCTTGCCAAGCTCGGCGAGATTGTCGCGCTGCGTGCGCGGGGCTTTGTGCGGGATCACCTCGCGCCGGTAGGCATCGGCAACGTGCTTGAACAATACGACCGCCGCAGGTGGCAGCGCGGATGCATGCTCAATCTCGGCCCACTTCTTGATCGCCAGTCCGTAGTCCTTCCCGAGCGGCGATTCCTTGCGCTTCCCATCCTCGCCGGTGCCGTGGTCGTAGAAGTAGTAGGTGGCATTGCCGCGCTTGCGGACGCGGAAGCGTGGAATCTTGCCGACCATCATGCGGCCTTGTTCGACTTCCAAGCCGGAGCAGACTGCGCGCCTTGCTCTGCTTCCACGCTACTGCGCAGCACAACAGGCCATCCGTGTGCGTCAACGTAGTGCCTGATGCCGTTCTGACGCAGGAATGCAGCCTGCCGCGCCCGGATCGGCGTCCGGCACAGTTCGCGGATTTCCGCACGGGACAGGCAAAGGTCGCTCATGCGCCTTCCTCATCCCGCCGCTCCGCGACCGCCAGAACGGAGTTCTCCGCCTCGCGCTGGGCGCGGCAGGCTTTCGCGTAGATGCGCCCGTTCACCGTGCCAAGCATCTCGTCTAGATCACTGGCGATGCACTCGGCGCAGACACCCGCGCCACGGCTTTCCGCATTGCAGCGCGGGCAGTGGCCCATCGTCGTAACGTCCGGCCTGAAAATCTGATGCCGAATGCGGCTCATCATCATGACCGCGAGGCTTTGTGTACTTTCCATCGTTACTCCGTTACTCCGTTACTCGCTTTGCCGACGTGCGCGGCAGCTTCCGCCGCAGCCATGCCATCAATTCGGTCTGCGTTGCGATGGCGGACTCATGCTTGCCATTGACCATCACGCGCAGGTTCCCCGGTCGCGTGCCGGGGAATGGCGTGATGACGCAATCGCGGCCAGAACGCGGGTTCGACAGTGTGATTGTGTAGAGCGCGCGATCTTCCACCGGATCACGGATCGGCACGACATCATCCGGGTGCGCTTCCTGTCTGCGCGGTCGCCTGCGTGCTGGCTTCTTTTTGCGTCGGTAGTACATGTCGAATATTTCAACAATCGTCTATTGAGTGTTAGCCGTCATGTCAGCCATACCCGCCAATCACAACGGCCTTCGTGATGTCACGCGGGCAAACCGGGCATTTGATGCGCCAGTAATCCCCATCGCGCTGGTCATGCACTCGCTCTGCCTCGATCGACATGAACTCGATCACTGTTTTGCAGTTTTGGCAGGTAGCCTTAACCTTGATGTCTGCCGGATCACTTCCGTACTTCACAATCCGCATTTCGTTCCTCCAAGCCGTCTCGCAACGGCTAACAATTCATTCAAGCCGACGCCGCTTCGCGGCACGGCTTAATTCAGGCGTTAGGTTGCAGTTGAGTGGATACGCCACTCGCAGAGCTGCAATGCGCCCTTTCCGGTGCCGGATCGTGGCACGGCGCGACCGGCCCTTGACACGCAGCGGTGCGACCGCTGGCTTGCAAATCCCGAACGGAAATCTCCCAGCGCGGTGAGCCATTCGCGGTCACTACGATTTCGCCACCCTGCTCTAGGGCATGCACCGCTACTGCGGCGCAGGCTGCGCCTGTCACGTCTGTCTTGTTGCTAGCCCAAGATGCGCCGTCCTTCAACACGCCGCCGCAATAGATACGGCCTGTGAGTGGGCTGGCGGCAATGTGTAGCTTCTTCATGTCGTTTCCGTGTAGGCTGCAACCTAACAATTCAATGCAGCCGACGTTGCTTCGCAACGCGGCTGATTTCAGGCGTTAGCACTCACCAATCGCTGCCACACAGCCAGCCGGGTTCGTTGCCATGTTCCGCAAGCATTTCGCGCACGCTGGTGGTCTGCCCTTCAATCGGGCGCTCATCTTCGTCAAATGCTGGGTAGCGCACGTCCAGTTCTTCTTCGGTCAGCTCGCGCGGGTAGCCTTCATCCAACGGCTCATCGCCGCCCACCATGTCGCGCCAAAGCTGCGCAGCTTGCTCGGCACTCTCCGCCGCGTAAACGTCACTGTCATCGCACTGGTAAGCCTTCAACATGATTTCCTCGCTTCGTGTAGGGTGAGTGCTAACAATTCATTCAACGCGACACCGCTTCGTAGCGGCATCGCACTCACAACTCCGCGCAGCGGTGCGCGTTAACTCAAGCGTTATACGGCAGACTCGGATCGCGTGTGATGTGCTTTCCGTCAGCGTCAAAGTGCATCGCCTCGGCAAAGTCACCGTCGCTACATTCGTAGCATTTCAATTCAACCCGCACCGCTTCCGGGTAGTCGTGTTCCTCGCGCTTCACCTCCACCTGCTTTCCGCAGCATGGGCATCGCAGGAGTATGTGTGGTTGCAAGTTCATCGGTTCTACTTCCGTATAACAATTCATTCAAGCCGCCGCCGCACTCAAAACGGAATATCGTCGACAAAATCATCGACCGGCGCAGCTTGCTGCCTTGGTGCATTTCTCCGCGCTTCGTTGGCCGCAGGTTTGGCAGCGCCTTCCTTCTGCCATTCCGGCTCAATCTCGCGCACATTGAGCGTGATGTAGGTTTTGCCGTCATGCTCGCGTGTTCCGAGCTCGCCGGACACTGTGGGCGATGTGCCTTTCAGTAGATGTTGAGCGAGTTTCTCGCCGCGCTCGCCCCAGATGTTGCACTCGATCCAGAGTGTGGCTTTGTTGTCGCCCCAGCCAATATCGACTGCGAGCGAAAAGCCGGTAACGGCTTTGCCGCCTTGGGTGTAGCGTGTGACGGCATCGCGACCGATGCGGCCCTTGAACGTGCAGATGTTGATGCTCATGCGGCTTCCTTGTGTGCGGCTTTCAGTGCGGCGCGGGTTTTGCTATCCAACCGCGTCCACAGCGCGGCCTTCTCATCGGTTTCCAGATTTTGCGATTCGATGTAAGACATGGCTTCTTTTGCATCCGGCATGATGTCCATCACGGCATCGGCGATCTTCTGCAAGAAAGCCTGCGATTCCTCGCTCTGCGCTTCCCACACGCCATCTGTCGGTTTGATCTGTGTGACGGACTTCGCCGCCGCATCGTCATCCTCTGCGGGAAATCCGGACTCAAGTGGCATCTTTGCCCACAACTCCGACGCCAGCCCGAACGTGAGTGCTGCGGCCATGCAGAAGCCGCGCCGGTGCGTGTCGGTGATGTCGCGCGCGGTGATCTTGTCGAACGCCACGGCGTTATTGCGGCTGTCCATGACCGCCTGCGGGACTTCCGGTGTGACTGTGCCATCACTGTGACGGAAGCGGATCAGCAGGAATCCGCCAGCCGGTGCGCGATGCAGAATGCCGCATTCTGCGGTCGGCACAAGCTCAGGCATCCAACCGGGGGCATGCTGGCGCAGCAGGTTCATGGTGCGCGCCCAATTGATGTAGCTCGCGCTGAAATTGCCGCCGCCAATTTTCTCGACAAGCTCGGCGTGCGCAATGCCTACAAGGTTCGGAATATCTGCCATGTCGGTATCTCAAAAATAGGTGTCAGTCGTCGGATAGCGCCCATCGAGCGCTTCCTCCATCGCGTAGCGCTCGCCTTCACTGAGCGCCTCGTCGTGTTGTTCGTTCGATTCGTCCATGTCAGTGCGCCCCTGCACGATCCAAGGCAAGAAAGAGCGCGTCGCGCTGTTCGCGCCACGCCGACCACGCCGCCGACTCCGCCGCCCACGCCGCCCCCCCGCGCCGCCGCC
>NZ_JASGED010000090.1:0-3950 GCF_047606765.1 Thermomonas sp.
AAGTCATTGAAAAAGCTGGATCCCGGCTTTCGCCGGGATGACGTTTCGGGAGTTGTTCAGAGCTTCCTTAATTTGCATTTTTTCCGACACGATTACGACGTCAGGGAATCATCTCGGTCATCTGCCCGGGATTGGTCACACTGATTACGCCACCCCACGCGCACTGACAGGTGCAGGTGTTGTCCAGCGCCGGCATCATGCCCAGCAACACGGTCGTCGCGCCCGGCTTCCATGGCGTGGTGACCGGGATGCAAGGCTGCGGTGTCAACACGCCGCTGGCTGCAGAGGTTGCCGCCGCAACCTGCGGATTGCTGGGCGTCGTACACATGCCGAACGGCATGATGTTCTTCATGGACACGAAATCCATGATGTTCGCCGCTGGCTGATTGCCGGACATCACCTTGTTCTCGGGCGTTACGACGAAAGTGGACGGTGCAACCCCGAAGGGGCACATCAAGGTTGCACCGTTGACGACCTGAACAGGCATATCGAATCAACCTGACCCGATCAACCGCCCGTAGCCTGAATCTCGACGCGGCGGTTCTCGGCGGCTTCCGGATCGTCCGCGTTCAGCAGGCTGCTTTCGCCCTTGCCGACCGCGCGCAGGCGCGATGCCGCCACGCCGTTGTCGATCAAGTAGCGCCGCACGGCGGCAGCACGGCGGTCGGACAGCGCCTTGTTGTAAGCCGCCGAGCCCTTGCCGTCGGTGTGGCCCACCACGGTGAACTTGCGGTTCTCAAGCTGCGGTGAGGCCAGCGCCTTGGCCAGCGTGGCCATGGTCTGCTCCGAACTGC
The DNA here is from genome assembly GCF_047606765.1 of Thermomonas sp. Classification (GTDB taxonomy): domain Bacteria; phylum Pseudomonadota; class Gammaproteobacteria; order Xanthomonadales; family Xanthomonadaceae; genus Thermomonas. Next base: position 795 of record NZ_JASGED010000090.1, read on the forward strand.
CGGAAATGCGGTCGGAATTGAAGTCGAAATTGATCTGCATGTTGATCGACGCCGGCTTGGCCGCAGGCGGCGGTGCAGGCGCAGTGGTGGACATCGAAGCCGCACCGGGGCGCAACGCACGGGTCTGGCCCTGTGCCTGCTCCGTGGTGTCCGCCTTCAGGCTGTCGATGATCGAATCCACCGACGGTGCGCTCTGTTCCTGCGCGAACGCAGTGCCGCTGCCGGCCAGCAGTGCGATTGCCAGCGCACGACGGAAAACCTTGCTCATGTTCATCGTCAAAATCCTCGCAATGATGCGGCCACAAGGCCGGAATACGGTTGATGCACAGGCGTACCCGCCTGATCCACGCAGGCAGTCTGCGCCGCGATCTTTCCGATTTCGATACGCCGTTCGGCCTAGTCCGGCAGCCGCATGGCGCTAGCGCCGATGGGATATCGCGGCCCTGATCGGCAAGGCCTAACGTGGCCGCATTGGGGGGCACATGGACGCGATGCAGCAGTGGGCGCTGGCATCGGGCATCGCCGTCGGCGGCGGGCTGCTGGGTGCCGCTGTTTCGCGCCTGCTGCTGCAACACAGGTTGAAACGCGATGTGCAGGCGATAGCCAGCGCCATCGAACACGATGCGCCCCTGCCGGATGATCCTGCAGCCATGTTGTCGCCTTTGCAGCACGCCATCGAAAGGCGCATGCAGGCAGGGCGGGACAGCATCGATCAGGCGCAGGCACGGGAACGCACGCAATCCGCCGAGTTGCTGCAACTCATGCAGCAGGCCGATGGCGCGGCGCGTGCCAAGGAGCGTTTTTTGTCGGCGATCAGCCACGACCTGCGCCAGCCCCTGCAAACCATCGAACTGGCGATGGCGCGGTTGCCCCGGAGCGCGGATGCCACCGCTGCGCTGGATGGCCTGCAGACCGGCGTGCTTGCGATGACCCGCATCCTCGACGGGCTGCTGTTGCTGTCACGGCTGGATGCCGACCCGATTGCGGCCACGCCGGTTGCATGCGATCTGCAGGCACTGCTGGCCGACGTGCAGGCGGCGCACGCAACGCGGGCAGCGCAGGCGGGCGTCATGCTGGCAATCCGCGCCGGCAAGCTGGCCGTGCATGCGGATCCGGCCCTGCTCGCCGATCTGCTGGGCAGATTGGTCGAAAACGCCATCGCCGCTACACCAGATGGTGGCCGCGTCATGCTTGCCGCGCGCGCGCGCGCTGGCCGCATCCGCATCGAGGTGCGCGACAACGGCATCGGCATCGCACCGATACACCAACCGCGCGTGTTCGATGCGTTCTTCCAGGTCGGCAATCCGGAACGCGACCAGCGCAAGGGGCTGGGGCTGGGGCTGACCATTGCATCACGGCTCGCCACCACACTCGGTACGCGGGTTGAACTGTGTTCACGCCTGCACGGCGGCAGCCGCTTCTGGATCGACCTGCCGCGCGCACTGCCCGGTCGCCAGCCCGCGCAGGCGCTGCTGCTGTCCACCACGCCCACGCAAACCACCGAAATCACCGCGATCCTGCAAGGCTGGGGCTATCAGGTGGACACCACGGGCACTGCCGGCAATGCACATGTGCTGCTGTACTGGGTCGATGCCGATAGTGACGCAGGCTGGAACGCCTTCGCCCAGCACTGCGCCTGCCACCCGCAGGCCGTGCGCATCGCGATTGCGGATACAGCGAATGCCGCACTGCTGGAACAGGCGCACCGGCATGGCGCATCGCTTCTGCTGATGCCGGTCGCACCTGCAAAACTACGGGCGCTGCTGGCGCAGCGCCCGTCATCGGCGTAACAAGGCACTGCACCGCCGAAACGGCGCAGGTTCCGTCAGAAGTCGCCGCAGCTGTTGCGGCGCTCGCTGTCGAAGCAGTTGGTCAGGTTGGGGCGCGAACGCACCTTCGACCATTCGCTGGAAAGCGCATCACCCGTGGATGCCAGCTGCTGGTCGTCGATGGTGGCATTCACCGCGCAGACCGGTGCGCCGCCGATGTTGCGGTCATAGACGTAGGTGTTCACCGCCTCGCGCGCGAACTCCATCGGCGTGATGCCCATCGACGACTGCGTCGGCAAGACCTGCAACGCGATGGCATTGCCGGGTGCCTGCGCGAACACGTAGTTCATGGCACTGCTGCCGCCGGTGATGGGGTACAGGCCCACCGGTGAATCCGGCCCGGCGGTGGTGAACCACACCGGGCCACTGCCGAACACGCTTGCCACCGTGTCGCCATTGCGGAAACCGTCGATGGAACCTGTCAGCAAAGGATTAGGGTCGCCGAAGTAGCGCACCACGAAATCCGCAGTGAACAACAGCGTGGCCGGCGTGATGCTCAAGGTGCCGGGTACATAGACCAGGTTGTAGCCCGCCGCAGAGGTCAGCCCGCCATTGATCGCATAGCTGCCCACATTGCTTCCGATGGTGGCGGCGCTGGTCAGCGCGCCGGATGCCACGGCGGCGGCGCTGTCACCCAGAATCGCGCCGCTCGTGGTGTAGCCGAATGCCGGATTGTCCAGCCCGTATTCGCGACTGGCGTTTGCAATATTGATGGTGGCCGTCGGCTGTTGCACGTAGATGAAATGGTTGTCCGTGCCCGGCACGGTCACGCCGCAGGCACCCAGCCACATGCAGTTGTAGAGATTGGGCAGGTCGCCATTGCCGGCCAGGCCACCGCGCGTTTCGCCTTCCCAGGTGCTGGCCCAGACCCGCCAGTTGCCACTGGCCACCAGACTGGCGTTGCCAGTGTTCTGCAAACGGCCAGCCGTCACCAGATCGATGTTGGCGGCAGTCACGCCGGCATTCAATGTCATGTCGCCCTGCATGTTGCGGATGAAGGCATCGCCGCCCGCCGTCACGCCTGTGGCATTGATGCCGGCCATCTGGCCCGTGGCGGCATCAAAGCCCATGCCGGACACGCTGCCGATCGCCAGGGTGTCGGCATCGAGGAACTCGAAGTCCCCGCCCGCCGAACCGGCCAGCGTGGTATTCGCAACGTTGTTGGTGGCACTCGCCAGCAGCACGTCGCCATCGGCGCGCGCCAGCAGGCTGTGCGCGGTGATCGCAGCCGACGCGGCCTGCGTGATCGAGCCACCACTGGACAGCACCAGCGTGCCGCCGCTGCCGACATCCAGCCCGGCCTGCAGGTCGATGCCGGCCGAGCCGC
>NZ_JASGED010000091.1:0-54659 GCF_047606765.1 Thermomonas sp.
TCCAGCTTTTTCAATGACTTACCAAAGAGCTAGATTGGACAAACATTCGTTTGTCAGAAGCAGCCGGCTTTCGCCGGAATGACGGCTTGTTCAGACCTTACCCTAAAGGATGCAGCCCAGCGTCACGCGGTCGCGTTGTTCAAGGTCACGCGCGGTTTCGACTTCGACAAACCCCGCATCGACCAGTAACACGCGCACCGCATCGCCCTGCTCCCAGCCGTGTTCCAGCAACAGCCAGCCGCTCGCTGCGAGATGGCGCGGCGCAGCGCGGACGATGCGGCGGATCGCATCCAGCCCGTCCGCACCGGATGCAAGCGCGCTGGCCGGTTCGAAGCGAAGATCGCCTTCGCCCAGATGCGGATCACCCTCGGCGATGTAAGGCGGGTTGCTGACGATCAGGTCGAAGCGTTCGTTGCCGAGTGCCTCGCACCAGTCGCCACGGCGGAACCAGACATTGTCGATGCCGTTGCGCCGTGCATTGCCCACCGCCACCGCCAGCGCGGCCTTGCTGGCATCGGTGGCGATCACTGCCGCCTTCGGGCGTTCCCTGGCGATGGCAAGCGCAATCGCGCCGCTGCCGGTGCCAAGGTCGGCCACGCGCGCGGGTTCGTCCATCGGCAAGCGCGCCAGCGCCAGTTCCACCAGCAGTTCGGTTTCCGGGCGCGGGATCAGGGTTGCCGCGTTGACGTCCAGTTCCAGTGTCCAGAAGCCCCGGCTGCCGGTCAGGTAGGCCACCGGCTCGCCAGCGGCGCGGCGCTCCAGCAGGGCATCGAAACGGGCCGCGGCATCGGCCTCCAGCGTGTCACCGGCATGCGCGAACAGCCAGCTGCGCGGACGCTGCAAGACGTGCGCCAGCAGCAGGTCGGCATCGGTGGCGTCGATCCGCTGGCGCGCGCGGGCCAATGCATTTGAAATCGTGGTCGGGACTGCATCCATGCGTGGATGTTAGCGGCGCAGGCTTGCGGGGCTGGCATCCGTGCATCATTTCAATAGACTATATCTATCAATCGCATTTCAATAATCGATTTTCAATATCAATCGAAGCCCACTAATCTTGCCGTCCATCGCAACACCCGTTCCACCCACATTTCATCCCCCCAACACAAACAGAGGAACCCCCCGATGTCCCTGATCAACACCAAGGTTCAGCCGTTCAAGGCCAATGCCTTCCACAACGGCAAGTTCGTCGAAGTCAGCGACGAGAGCATGAAGGGCAAGTGGTCGGTCGTGATCTTCATGCCCGCCGCCTTCACCTTCAACTGCCCGACCGAAGTCGAGGACGCCGCCGCCAACTACGCCGAGTTCCAGAAGGCCGGCGCCGAGGTCTATATCGTCACCACCGACACCCATTTCTCGCACAAGGTGTGGCACGAGACCTCGCCGGCGGTGGGCAAGGCGCAGTTCCCGCTGGTCGGCGACCCGACCCACCAGCTGACCCGCGCGTTCGACGTGCATATCGACGAGGAAGGCCTGGCCCTGCGCGGCACCTTCATCATCGATCCGGAAGGCACCATCAAGACCCTGGAAATCCACGACAACGCGATTGCCCGCGACGTCGCCGAGACCCTGCGCAAGCTGAAGGCCGCGCAGTTCGTCGCCAGCCACCCGGGCGAAGTGTGCCCGGCCAAGTGGAAGGAAGGCGCGCAGACGATCAAGCCGTCGCTCGACCTCGTCGGCAAGATCTGATTGCGCCTGCTGTCATCCCGGCGCAAGCCGGGATCCAGCTCTTCCGAAACATCGAAATGAAGAACTGGGTTCCGGCTTTCGCCGGAACGACGGGCTTGTTTTGACCGAAATCTGGAGCACGCCATGTTGGACGCCGATCTCAAGACCCAGCTCGCCGCCTATCTGGAAAAACTGCAGCAGCCGATCGAACTTGTCGCCTCGCTGGACGATTCCGATGCCGCGCGCGAACTCGACACGCTGCTGGATGAAATCGCCGCACTGTCGCCGAAGATTTCCCGCGCGGTCGGCAGCGATGCGCGCAAGCCTTCGTTCCTGATCCGCCGCGCCGGCAGCGATGTGCAGGTGGGCTTCGCCGGTATTCCGCTGGGCCACGAGTTCACCTCGCTGGTGCTGGCGCTGCTGCAGGTCGGCGGGCATCCGGTGAAGATCGACGAGGCACTTGCCGCGCAGGTGCGCAACTTGCCGGGTGAGTACAACTTCGAGACGTTCATGTCGCTGCATTGCCAGAGCTGCCCGGACACGGTGCAGGCGCTGAACGCGATGAGTGTGCTCAATCCGCGCATCCGCCACATCGCCATCGACGGCGCGCTGTTCCAGAGTGAAGTTGAGGCGAAGCAGATTTTGTCGGTGCCGACGATTTACATGAACGGCGAAGAGTTCGACGCCGGGCGCATGAGCATCGAACAGATCGTGGCGAAGCTGGATACTGGCGCAGCGGCGCGCGCTGCCGAAGAACTGAAGCAGCGCGAACCCTATGACGTGCTGGTGGTCGGCGGCGGCCCGGCGGGCGCGGCGGCGGCGATCTATGCCGCGCGCAAGGGCATCCGCACCGGCATCGTCACCGAGCGTTTCGGCGGACAGGTGCTGGACACGATGGCGATCGAAAATTTCCCGTCAGTGGAGTACACCGAAGGCCCGAAGCTGGCGGCGTCGCTGGAAGCGCATGTGCGCAGCTACGGCGTGGACATCATCACCGCGCAGCGCGCCAGCGCATTGCATCCTGCCGCGCGCGAAGGCGGGCTGGTCGGCATTGAACTGGAAAGCGGCGCAACGTTGCAGGCAAAGACGGTGATCCTGTCCCCCGGCGCGCGCTGGCGGCAGACCGGCGTGCCCGGCGAGGCCGAGCATCGCAACAAGGGCGTGACCTACTGCCCGCACTGCGATGGCCCGCTGTTCAAGGGCAAGAAGGTGGCGGTGATCGGCGGCGGCAATTCCGGCGTGGAAGCGGCCATCGACCTTGCCGGCATCGTTGAACACGTCACCTTGCTGGAGTTCGACGGCAGGCTGCGCGCCGACGAGGTGCTGCAACGCAAGCTGCACAGCCTGCCCAACACCACCGTCCACGTGAACGCGCAGACCCAGGAGATGGTGGGCGATGGCAGCAAGCTGACCGGCTTGCGCTTCACCGACCGCACCAATGGCGAAGTCAGTGATCTGGAACTGGCCGGCGTGTTCGTGCAGATCGGCCTGCTGCCCAATACCGACTGGCTGAAGGGCGCGGTGGAATTGAGCCCGCGTGGCGAGATCGTGGTCGATGACCGCGGCCATACCAGTCTGCACGGCGTGTTTGCGGCGGGCGATGCCACCACCGAGCCGTACAAGCAGATTGTGGTGGCGATGGGTTCGGGTTCGACCGCCGCGCTGTCCGCGTTCGACTTCCTGATCCGCCATTCGGCTCCGGCGCAAGCCGAAGCACAGGCGGCCTGAGCCATGAACCTGCGCGACCTCAACTATCTGGTCGCGCTGGCCGACCTGCGTCATTTCGGCAAGGCGGCGGATGCCTGCTTCGTCAGCCAGCCCACGCTGTCCACCCAGATCAGGAAGCTGGAGGAAGAGCTTGGCGTCACCCTGATCGAACGCGCGCCGCGCAAGGTGATGCTGACTGCCGCCGGGCAGGACATGGTGCAGCGCGCGCGGCGGATCGTGGCCGAAGTCGAGCAGATGAAGGAAGCCGCGCGACGCAGCAAGGATCCGGAATCCGGCACGCTGCGGCTGGGCGTGTTCCCCACCCTTGCGCCGTATCTGCTGCCGCATGTGGTGCCGGATTTGCGCGAACGCTTCCCGCAACTCGTGCTGCTGCTGGTCGAGGAAAAAAGCGACGTACTGCTGCAACGCCTGCGCGAAGGCAAACTGGACGCCGCGTTGCTGGCGCTGCCGGTACACGATGAGCAACTGCATGCGCAGTTCCTGTTCGAGGAACCCTTCGTGCTGGCTGCACCACAGCACCACGAACTGGCGAAGAAGAAGCAGCTGGACATGGATCAGTTGTCCGACGAAACCCTGCTGCTGTTGGAAGACGGCCACTGCCTGCGCGATCAGGCGCTGGACGTGTGCCGCCTGTCCGGCGCGCAGGAAAAGGCCGGCTTCCGCGCCACCAGTCTGGAAACCCTGCGGCAGATGGTGGCCGCTGGCGTGGGCGTGACCCTGCTGCCGGCGCTGTCCGTACACGAACCCATCGTGCAGCCTGCCGGCATCAAGCTGGTGCCGTTCCGCAAACCGGCACCCAGCCGCCGCATCGCGCTGGTGTGGCGCAAGTCCTCGGCACTGGATGGCTTCCTGCACACGCTGGCCGATGCCATCGGCGCGCGGGCGCGAGCGCAATTGTCATAGGGCAGATCCAAGCCCGCATCCACGACCGTCGGGCGTCCGCTCCGCCGCTCGAAATGCGGCGTCGCGTTCCACCCAACGCTCTTGCCGCAGCGTTTACGGCATTGCGTCGATGCCAACAGGACAAGCCACGCCGGTGCCGCCCAGTCCACAATAACCAAACGGGTGCTTCGACAGGTATTGCTGGTGTTCGTCTTCTGCGTAATGGAACGTCGGCGCAGGAAACACGATCTCGGTGGTGATCGCGGCATGCCCGGCATCGCGCAACCGCTGCTGGTAGGCATCGCGGCTGGCGATGGCGGCATCGAACTGCGCCTGCGTGCTGCAATGGATAACGGAGCGGTATTGCGTACCGATGTCATTGCCCTGACGCATGCCCTGGGTGGGATCGTGGTTTTCCCAGAATGTCCTCAGCAACGCATCGAAGGCGATATCGGCAGCGGCGTATGCCACCAGCACGACCTCGGCATGGCCGGTTTCGCCGGAGCAGACTTCCTCGTAGCTCGGATTCGGCGTGTAGCCACCGGCATAACCAACGGCGGTGGTGAACACGCCGGGCAGCGCCCAGAACTTGCGCTCCGCGCCCCAGAAGCAGCCCATGCCGAACTGCACCAGTTGCAGGCCATCGAATGCGCAGGCAATCGGCCGGCCATGCACGTGATGCACGTTGTGGATCGGCATTGGCGCGTCACGACCCGGCAATGCGCGGGCGGGATCGACCATGCGTTGCTTCCAGCCACCGATGCCCAGCATGCGAATGCCCTCGCCTTCAGTCCGCGTATGTCGAAGCCGCGCAGATACGGTTGCGCCCTTCGTCCTTGGCCCGGTATAGCGCCTTGTCCGCGCGCGCCAGCAATTGCCCGGCGCTCTCGTCGGTCTGTCGCCACGCGCCCAGCCCAACGCTGATCGTCAGCCGCAGCGTTTCACCCTGCCAGCGCAGCGGCGCGCGTTCCACCGCCTGGCGCAGGCGCTCGCCCACGATCCGCGCGGCAGCGGCATCCAGCCCCGGCAGCAGGATCAGGAACTCCTCGCCACCGTAGCGTCCCAGTACGTCCTCGGCGCGCAGGCCGGCCTGCAGCATCTTCGCGACCTGACGCAGGCATTCATCGCCACAGGCATGGCCGTGGGTGTCGTTGATCTTCTTGAAGTAGTCCAGGTCGATGAACAGCAGTGACAACGGATGCCCGGCGTGGCTGGCGGTGAACTCGGCAGCCAGCCTGCGATCCAGCGCGGCGCGGTTCATGCAACCGGTGAGTTCGTCGGATTCGGCGGAACGGCGCAGGTTCAGGTTGGCACGCGCTTCCTCCAGATGCTGCACCGCCGCCGACGCCATTTCCGCCAGCACCTGACGGTCGGCATCGGTCACGTCGATGCGGCTGGGCAGCACCAGTGCCGCCCAGCCGGGCGATGCCACCCGGATCGGCACGACAAGGTAGCGGTCGGCATGGCCGTCGCGGGCAAGGCTGACCTGTTTTGGCGCGCGCTCCATCGCGCAGCCGTGAACCACAGGGCGCGACATCTGCACCGCGCGCGCGGTATCGGTGGGGCGTGCCACCGCCTGCACGAACAATTGTTCCTGCCCCCAGCAACGCTCGGCCACCACCAGACCTTCATCGGTACCCAGCAGTTGCCCGGCATGGCCACCCAGCAGGCGCAGCGCGACCGACGCGATGCGATCCTCTGGCGCATCGCGCAGCACGCCCTGCAGGCTGCGCAGCAGGCTGGTGCGCACCTGTTCGCGGCGCAGGCGCTCCTCGCTTTCGAGCCGCGCCGTGGTTTCATCAACCAGCTTCCGGCGCACCACGCCAACCCGGCTGCTCATGCCCACGAAGATCACCAGCGATGCCAGCACCAGTGCAAACTGATAGCCGTTGCGCGTGAGCATGCTGTCATCCAGCAAGCCACGAATCATCGCCAACTGCGCGATCGCGCTCACGAACAGCGCCAGCAACGCCACCGCCGTGGCCATCGCCATCGGAATGCCGCGCCGCGCGGCATCGACCGTTGCAACCAGGCCTGCCAGCGCTGCCGCGACCCATGCCAGCGTGGTGACGAATTGCAGCAAAGGCAGTATCGCGCGCAATGGCACCAGGGCAAGCAACAGCGGGACGGCCGTCAGCAGCAGCAACTTCGGCAGGCTGCGCACCACGCGCGATGCCGAATTGCCGACCTCGGCGAAACGCAGCATCAGCCACAGGCCTGCAACGCTGAACAACGCCATCGACATCCAGAACCAGCGCACGCCCAGGACACCCAGCGCGGCAAGCCCGGTCAGGTCATAGACATGCCCCTGGATGGTCGCCGCAAACAGCAGTGCAGTCAGCGCGTGGATTGCGTGCATCAGGAACAGGTCGTCGCGCACTGCCCAGTACAGGCTCAGCGACGTGACCAGCAGGGTGATCCATGCGGCATACAACGCACTGGCAAACACCATTTGCCGCGCGGTGAGCTGCAACGCGCTGTCCACGCTCATCACCCGTGGCGTGGTCACGGCATCCACACCGGGCCCGATGGTCAGCTGGAAACTTTGCGGGCCAACCTTGCTGACCGGCAGCAGGAAGACATGGCCTGCAGGCGCGAAATCATCGCCCTTCGACGGGGTGAAGAAGCCGGGCAGTTCCTCTTGCCACGGCCGCCCGGCGGCATCCAGGCCATCCAGCCGCAGCGATTCCACCGGGTCACGCGGCAACCACAGCACCCAATGCCCCGGGAACCCCTTCGGCAGGTTGAAACGCAAGTTGGCAACCCGTGCGCCTCCTGCGACATCCGCCATCGGGATTCGTCCATGCACCGGCTCGCCCTGCACGAACGGGGTGGACTGCACGATCACCGGCACTTCCGCATTCAGCGGTGCATCGGCGCGCACCAGCCACAACAGGGTCATGCCCAGCACCACCAGCACGGACAAGGCCGCAAGCATCGGGAGCAATCGTTTCAGGGCTGGCCCGTCCAGGGCCGGCGTCTTCAAGGCGGGCATGCAGCCCCCTCGATGTCGTCCACCGCGTCGATGCAGCCCGTCAATGCCCGGCCATGCACGAATGCCGGCAAACCTTCGGCCTGCAGTGCCTGCGGCACCGATTGGGCGTCGATCAGATTGGCGGCTTCATAGACGGTGTGCATTGACCCCTCCCCCCGAGAGGCTTTAAGCATGAATCGTGCCATATCCTTGGAAACGTGTCCGGGATCACCCTCCGCTACACTTGGCAGCTGTCCAGAACGCCTGTTTCCCCGTGTCCTCCAATCCCTCACAGAACGCTGCCGACGCCCCGACCCGGACGGATTTCATCCGCCAGATCGTCCGCGACGACCTCGCCGCCGGCAAACACGCCGCCATCAAGACCCGTTTCCCGCCGGAGCCAAACGGCTACCTGCACATCGGCCATGCCAAGGCGATCTGCCTGGATTTCGGGGTGGCGGCGGAGTTTGGCGGCAGTTGCAACCTGCGGCTGGACGATACCAACCCGGCCAGGGAAGACCCGGAGTACGTGCGCGCCATCCAGGACGACGTGCGCTGGCTGGGCTTCGACTGGGCCAGTCTGCGCCATGCCTCGGACTACTTCGGCGTGCTGTACCTGGCTGCCGAAAAATTGATCCGGCAGGGCGACGCCTTCGTCTGCGACCTCACCGCCGAGGAAGTGCGCGAATACCGTGGCACGCTGACCGAACCGGGCCGCAATTCGCCCTACCGCGAGCGATCCGTGGAGGAAAACCTCGACCTGTTCCGGCGCATGCGCGCGGGCGAGTTCGCCGACGGCGCGCGCACCCTGCGCGCGAAGATCGACATGGGCAGCGGCAACATCAACCTGCGCGACCCGGCGCTGTACCGGATCAAGCACGTCGAACACCAGAACACCGGCAACCAATGGCCGATCTACCCGATGTACGACTACGCGCATTCGCTCAGCGACGCGATCGAAGGCATCACCCATTCGCTGTGTACGCTGGAGTTCGAGGACCACCGCCCGCTGTACGACTGGTGTGTCGATAAGGTGGATCTGGCGAACAACCCCGACCTGCTGGAACCGCTGCTCGCCCACGGCCTGCCGAAGGAAGCCGGCAAGCCGCGACAGATCGAGTTTTCGCGCTTGAACTTCAATTACCTCGTGATGAGCAAGCGCAAGCTGCTGGCGATGGTGGATGACAAGTTGGTCGATGGCTGGGACGATCCGCGCATGCCGACGCTGCAGGGCATCCGCCGCCGTGGTTACACGCCCAGCGCGCTGCGCCTGATGGTGGAGCGCGTCGGCATCAGCAAGCAGAACTCGCTGCTGGACATCAGCATCCTGGAAGGTGCGCTGCGCGATGATCTGGACGCGCACGCGCCGCGTCGCATGGCCGTCATCGACCCGCTGAAAGTGGTGCTGACCAATCTCGATGCGGCGTTTGATGAAACATTGACCTTCGCCAACCATCCGAAGGACGCGGCGCAGGGCGAGCGCGGCATCCCGTTCTCGCGCGAGCTGTGGATCGAGCGCGAGGACTTCGCCGAAGTACCGCCGCCCGGCTTCAAGCGCCTGACCGTGGGTGGTGACGTGCGCCTGCGCGGTGCCGGCATCGTCCGTTGCGATGAAGTGGTGAAGGACGGCGCAGGCAATATCATCGAACTGCGCTGCACGCTTGATCCCGAATCCCGCCCCGGCATGGAGGGCGCGAACCGCAAGGTGAAGGGCACCATCCACTGGGTCAGCGCGAAGCATGCCGTCGCGGCGGAAATCCGCCTGTACGACCGCCTGTTCATCGTCCCCAATCCGGACACCGACGAAGGCGGCAAGACCTATCGCGACTACCTCAACCCCGAGTCGCGCCGCGTCGTCACCGGCTTTGTTGAACCTGCCGCCGCACAGGCCGCGCCGGAGCAGGGCTATCAGTTTGAGCGCCTTGGTTACTTCGTCGCTGACCGCTACGACCACCGCGCCGACAAGCCCGTATTCAACCGCAGCGTGACCCTGCGCGACACCTGGGCAGGCAAGTGATGTTGTACGCGCAGGTGCATCTCACCCTGCCCGCATGGGTACACGACGCGGTCGATCCGGCGCGCGCCTATCCATCCGATGCGGACAAGGTGGCGCTTGCCATCGAACTGTCGAAGTTGAATGTCGAAGCGAACTCCGGCGGCCCGTTCGGCGCGGCGGTGTTCGGCCCGGACGACCGCATCATCGCGGTGGGCGTGAACCGCGTGGTGCCGCATGCATGCAGCGTGGCGCACGCGGAAATGATGGCCTACATGCTGGCGCAGGGCCGCACCCAGCGCCTGCGCCTGAACCGCGATGCCAACGACAACGCCATCGGCCCGATCACGCTTGCCACCTCCTCCCAGCCCTGCTGCCAGTGCTACGGCGCAACGGTGTGGGCCGGCATCGACCGCCTGCTGATCGGCGCACGCGCGGCTGACGTGGAGGCATTGACCGAGTTCGACGAAGGCCCGCTGCCGGCGGACTGGATTGGCGAATTGCACAAGCGCGGCATTGAAGTCATCCGCGATGTCGAGCGCGATGCCGCCTGCGCGGTGCTGAAGGCCTATGGCGAACAAGGCGGGCCGAACTATTGACGGCCTCTGCCAGCCCTGTAGAAGCGCAGCTTGCTGCGCTTTGCGTGACGCCATGCGGAGCAAGCTCCGCATCTACGAAACCGTGTAACGCCTGTCCTGCAAGGCAATGATGACGATGTCGGGTTTACTCGGTTATTGCAGGCAGGGCTTCGAACCGGAACTCGCGGCGGAGCTGACCGAGCGCGCCGCCGAAGCAGGTTTTGCGGGCTATGCACGTACGCAGCGCGACAGCGGTTTCGTGGTGTTCGTTTGCGACGAGGCAGATGCGCTTTCGCGCGCGCTGCCATTTTCCTCGCTGATCTTTGCGCGGCAGAAGCTGCGGCTGATCGCGGAATTGCAGGGGCTTGATCCGAAAGACCGCATCGCGCCGATGATTGAAGCGTTGCACGGCCAGCCGATGTTCGGCGAATTGGTGATGGAGCATCCGGATTCCGACGCCGGCAAACCGCTGGCCGGGCTTGCTCGCAGTCTTGGCAATGCATTGCGTCCGGCACTGCGCAAGGCGGGCTTGCTCGCCGCGCAGGACGATGAACGCTTGCCGCGCCTGCATGTCTGCTTCGTCACAGGTGACCACGCTTTCCTCGCCATCAGCCAGCCCACTGACAGCGCGCCATGGCCGCTCGGCATCCCGCGCCTGCGCATGCATGCGGATGCACCCTCACGCTCTGCACTGAAGCTGGAAGAAGCGCTGTTGGTGCTGCTTACAGAACGAGAGCGTGCATCACTGCTGCGCGATGGCATGCGCGCCGCCGACCTCGGCGCGGCACCCGGCGGCTGGACCTGGGTACTGACCCGCCACGGCCTGCGCGTGCAGGCCATCGACAACGGCCCGCTGCGCCAGCATGTTCTGGATACCGGCCTTGTCGAACACCTGCGCGCCGATGGTTTCAGTTGGCAGCCGCAGCAGCCGCTGGACTGGATGGTCTGCGACATGGTGGAACAGCCGCGCCGCGTGGCCGAGCGCATGGCGACATGGCTGCGCGAGGGCTGGTGCCGCCACGCGATCTTCAACCTGAAACTGCCGATGAAGAAGCGCTGGCAGGAAACGCGGCTCTGCCTTGATCTGTTTGCGCAGCAGGCGCAAAGGCCACTGACTATCCGGGCGAAGCAGCTTTATCACGACCGCGAAGAGATCACGGTGTTCGTGACAGCACCCCGACCATAGGGTGGGGTTCACCCCACCAACCTGCGCGACACATGCTCGGCCATTCATCCACCCTCATCCGCCTTCGGCACCTTCTCCCGCCAGCGGGAGAAGGAAAACATCAAACGCCCGCCGCATGCCGCCACAACGCACGCGCCAGCGGCGGCACTTTCCCGGCAATGCCCAGCGCATGCCCGCGCAGCAGCGTGGGCAGCAAGGCGTCATTGCTGTAGGCGCGGTTGATCGCTTCGAAGGCATGCGCGTTCACCGCGTTTTCGCTGCGTCGCGTGCGCGCCCAGCGCGCCAGCCGCGAAGGTGATGCGATATCGCCGCCCTTCGCCTTCGCATCGCGCAGCATCGCTTGAAGCGCGGAAACATCGCGCAGGCCAAGGTTCACGCCCTGCCCGGCCAGCGGATGCACGACGTGAGCGGCATCGCCCAGCAGCAGCACGCGACCAGCGACGTGACTCTTCGCCAATTGCCTGCTCAGCGGGAATGCGGCACGCGGCGATTGCAGCGTGAAGCAGCCAAGCTCGCCGCCGAAGGCCTGCGCCAGTTCGCGCCCGAACACATCGTCATCGACCGCAAGCAAGCGCGTCGCCTCGGCATCCGGCAGTGTCCACACGATGGAACCCAGCCGCCCGCGCAAGGCTGCATCGCCATCGGCATTGCATGGCAGCAGTGCAACCGGGCCGGTCGGCAGGAAGCGCTGCCAGCAGGTGTCGCGATGCGGCGCTTCGCTGGCGACGAAGGCAACCAGCCCGCGCTGCCCATAGTCATGTGCGCTGGTTTCGATGCCGGCAAGCTGGCGTAGCGCCGACTGCCCGCCATCGGCGGCGATGGCGAGCTTTGCATCGAGCATCACGCCATCGTCCAGCCCAACACGCACGCCGCCTTCGTCCTGCTCCAGCGTTTCGATGCCGGCAGGGCAATGCAGGCGCACGCCCGCCGCCGGCAGCGCCTGCCACAGCGCATCGACCAGCAGGCCGTTTTCCACGATCCAGCCAAGCTGCGGCTGGCCCAGTGCATCGGCATCGAACACCAGCGGATCGCCGCCTGCCGCATCCCAGACGCGCATGCCGCGATACGGCTGCACCCGCGCTGTCGCGACCTGCGGCCACACGCCAAGATCGCCGAGCAGCGCGGCGTTGTCCGGGGCGAAGGCATACACGCGCAGGTCGCGCGTCTCGCGCCGCCACGGTGCGGGCCGCTTCGGTTCCACCAGGGCGACTTGCAGGCCTTCGCGCGCCAGCATCAGCGCAGTGGCCGCGCCGACCACGCCGCCGCCGGCGATGACTGCATCCAGCATCCCGCGCCGATTCATGCCGCCGCCTTTCGACACAACGCCGGCACATCGCCGCGATACCCCATCGCGCCGCCAACCAGCCAGCCCTGCAACCAGCCCATTGCATCGCCCGCCACCAATCCGGCGCTGCGCAGCGGGCGCAGCAGCGGTGCATCGTTCGATGTGAGCTTCGCCAAGCCATCCGAAAACGCCAGCGTGCGGCTGCGGTCATCGCTGCGGCGCGCGGCATAGCGCGCGAGCATCGCGGCATCGCCCGGATCGCTTGCAGCTTCAATACATTCGGCCAGGGTCAGCGCATCGCGCAGGCCGAGGTTGAAGCCCTGCGCGCCGAGCGGATGCAGCGACTGCGCGGCATTGCCGACCACCACGCCGCGCGATGCCGTCAGCGCATCGGCCATGCAGCCGACGATGGGATAGGCGCTGCGCGGGCCGACCGCGAGGAAGCGCCCGGCGCGCCAACCGAAAGCGTGCTGCACGCGGGCGAGGAAGGCATCGTCATCGAGCGCAGCCACGGCGTCCGCTTCGTCGCGCGGCACGCCATGCACCAGTCCGTAATGCCCATCGCCGCGCGGCAGCAGCGCAGTCGGGCCGTGATCGGTCAGGCGTTCATACGCAGTGCCGTCGGGCGCGCGCTGCG
Organism: Thermomonas sp.; assembly: GCF_047606765.1. GTDB lineage: Bacteria > Pseudomonadota > Gammaproteobacteria > Xanthomonadales > Xanthomonadaceae > Thermomonas. The sequence continues at coordinate 12,929 of NZ_JASGED010000091.1, forward strand.
TACGCAGGCGGGTGACGAACAGGGTCTGCGCGTAATCGTGTTCATGTGCATTGATGCCGAGTGCGTCGCGCACCGCGCTGCGGCTGCCGTCGGCGGCGACGACAAGCCTTGCGCCGATCTGCCGTTCGCCGTTGTCATCCGCGATGCGAATGATGCGGTGTGCTGCATCGGCATCACCCAAGCCGATGAAGCGCGCAGGACGATAGCGAGTCAGGTGCTTCAATTGCAGCAGCCGCGCCTCCAGCGCCTCGCCGAAATCACGCGCCACCACCACCCGCCCGAACGCCTCGCGACCATGCGCGGCGGCGTCCAGCTTCACCCGCCCGAAATCACCGGCACGGCTGATGTGGATGCGCCGGATCGGCCCGGCCGGCGCGCGCAGCAGCGGCAACACGCCAAGTGCGTCCAGCGCGTTGACGGTGGCCTCGGCGAAACTGAGATTGCGCTGGTCGAAGACCGCGGGCAACGCGCCGGCCGGCGTGGCCTCGACCATGCCAACGTCCAGCGCCAGTGCGTCCAGCGAGATGGCAAGGCTGGCACCCACCAGCCCGCCACCCACGATCAGCACATCGTGAATGGGAGTTCCGCTGGGGGCGCCTGTGACCATTGCGCTATGCTACCGGCTTCGCTGATTGCATCGAAATCACACAGCCATGAATCGTCCTGCATCGCTCGCCGCCGGCCCGCTCACGCTTGCCGCGCTGATCTTCGTCGCGGCGCTGACCCGCATCATTCCGCATCCGCCGAACTTCTCGCCGATCGAGGCCATCGCGCTGTTCGGTGGCGCGTATTTCGCCAACCGGCGCATGGCCATCGCCGTGCCATTGCTGGCCATGCTGGTATCCGACATCGCGCTGGCCGCGACCAAGGGTTCGACCTATCTGGAATACGTCACCAGCCTGGCCTATCTGCCCAGCCTGGTCGCCATCTATGCCTGCGTGCTGCTGTCCACGCTGCTCGGCTTTGGCCTGCGCGGCATGGTCACGGGCGGTCGCGTGCTGGGCTACTCGCTGGCAGGTTCCCTGCTGTTCTTCGTAGTCACCAACTTCATGGTATGGGTCAGTGCGCTGGTGATCCCGGGCTATCCGGCCTGCAACGCTGGCCTGCTGGCGTGCTACGTCGCCGGCATCCCGTTCTTCCAGTGGACGGTGCTGGGCACGCTGTTCTACGCGGCGCTGCTGTTCGGCGGCTTTGAACTGCTGCGCCGGTACAACCCGGCGCTGCACGCGCAGACGGTCTGACGCCCCTCATCCGCCTTCGGCACCTTCTCCCCGCATGCGGGGAGAAGGAAAAGCAGAAAAGACATGGGCAATCGTCTTTCGAAGATCTACACCCGCACCGGCGATGACGGCAGCACCGGGCTGGGCGACGGTTCGCGCACCGGCAAGGATTCGGCGCGAGTCGCGGCGTATGGCACGGTGGATGAAGCCAATTCCTGCATCGGCCTGCTGCTGGCAAGCGATCTGCCGGACGACATCCGCGAACTGCTGACCCGCATCCAGCACCAGTTGTTCGATCTGGGCGGCGAGCTGTGCATCCCCGGCCATGCGGCGATTTTCGATGCCGACATCGATGCGCTGGAAGCGCGGCTCGACCACTACAACGACGACCTGCCGCCGCTGAAGGATTTCATCCTGCCCGGCGGCGGCGAAGCGGCGGCACGCTGCCACATCGCCCGTACCGTGGTGCGCCGCGCCGAGCGCGAGACGGTGGCGCTTTCGCGGGTGGAGGACGTGCGCCCGCAGGCGGTGCGCTACCTCAACCGCCTGTCCGACCTGCTGTTCGTGCTGGCGCGCGTGCTGGCCCGCGCCAGCGGGCATGGCGAAGTCCTCTGGGCGAAGCAACGCCGCTAGCCGATGCCCTATCGGCATCGGCTGCGTTGCCGAGCGACCGGCCATGGATGGCCGGGCCGGGGTATCCGCAGTCCATACTGCTGCGCCATGGATGGCATCTTCGGAGTCAATCGAAGCGATGCGGATTTACACTCACTCAGCCTGTCTGGATCACGACACCGGCGCAGGACACCCCGAGCGTCCCGAGCGCCTGAGCGCGGTCACCGATGCGCTGCGCAAGGCACTGCCCGCACTGGAATGGCATGACGCCCCGCGCGCGACACGCGGCCAGTTGCTGCGCGTGCATGCGCCGGAACTGCTGGATGCGGTGCTGGAAACCCGCTCACCGGAACTGGTGCGGCTCGACCCGGATACCGTGCTTTCGCCCGGTTCGGCGCAGGCTGCGCTGCATGCCGCAGGCGCGGGCGTTGCCGCCGTCGATGCCGTCATCGCCGGGCATATCCCGCGCGCGTTCTGCGCGGTGCGCCCGCCCGGCCACCACGCTACTGCCGACATCGCGATGGGCTTTTGCCTGTTCAACAACGTGGCGGTGGCGGCGCGCCATGCGATTGACAAGCATGGGCTGGAGCGGGTCGCCATCGCCGATTTCGACGTTCACCACGGCAACGGCACGCAGGCGATCTTCGAACGCGATGCCCGCGTGTTCTACGCCAGCTCGCATCAGTGGCCGCTGTACCCGGAGACCGGCGCGCGACACGAAACCGGCGTTGGCAACATCCGCAACGCGCTGCTGCCGGCAGACGCCGAGGGTCTGCGCTTCCGCCGCGCGTGGGAGGAACTGCTGCTGCCGGCAATGGACGATTTCCGCCCGCAACTGCTGCTGGTGTCCGCCGGCTTCGACGCACACTGGCGCGACCCGCTGGCGCAGTTGCGCCTGCAGGCGGAGGACTTCGACTGGATCACCCGCGAACTTGTGCAGCTTGCAAACCGCCACTGCGGCGGGCGCATCGTGTCCACGCTGGAAGGCGGCTACGACCTGGACGCACTGGCCGAATGCAGCGTGGCGCACGTCGCCGCACTGGGCGGCTGAAGCACGTTCAGGCCGGTTCCGGCTGGAAGGCCAGCGCCGCCGAATTGATGCAGTAGCGCAAACCCGTGGGCGGCGGGCCGTCCGGGAACACATGCCCGAGGTGCGAGTCGCAGCGTGCGCAGCGCACTTCGACGCGCTGCATGCCGTGGCTGTCGTCGGCATGCTCGGCAATCACGCCCGCTTGCAGCGGGCGCACGTAGCTGGGCCAGCCGCTGCCGGAGTCGTATTTGTCGGCCGATGCGAACAGCGCAGCGCCGCAGGCCACGCAGGCGTAGGTGCCTGCTTCCTTGTGATCCCAGTACTTGCCGGTGAACGGAGGCTCGGTGGCCGAGCAACGGCAGACCGCGTACTGCTGCGGGTCGAGGCGTGCGCGCCATTGCGCGTCGGTGCTGGGCAGATCGTGGCCGGCCATGGGTGAAAGGCTCCTTCTTGCGCCGATGCGCAGGGTGGACCATACCCTGCGCAGCGGGCGTGAAACGCGGCGCTGTTTGCCGCTTCAGGCCGGTTCCGGCAAGCTAACCGCCCGTTTTTCCCGCCCTGGATCGCCCGTGCGCCCAATCCTGCGCCTGCTTCCCCTGCCGCTGATGATCGCGCTGTCGTTGCAGGCGCAAGCCGGCGATGACGACCCGCCGAACTGGCGTCTGTGCCCGATCGGCGACGTGATCCCGCCCTTCGCCGAGGCGCAGGCCGCGCCGGAAGGCGTGAACATCGACAACACCAGCCAGCCCACCGACATCGAGGGCGATGTGCTGTCCGGCACCGAGGCCAACCCGATCTTCCAGGGCAACGTGACCATGCGCCGTGGGGATCAGTTCATGGGCGCGGACCAGATCACCTTCGATCAGGAGCAGGAGCGCTATACCGCCGAGGGCAGCATCCGCTATCAGGGCGGTGGCCTGCGCATGCGCGCGGCGCGTGCGGAAGGCAACCAGGGCGACGAATCCCACACCATCCACGACCTCGACTACCAGCTGCTGTCGCGGCGCGGCAACGGCGGCGCAGACCGCGTGACCCTGAACGGCAGCATCGGCGCGCTGCACGGCGCCACCTATTCCACCTGCACGCCGCAGGATCGCCATTGGGAGCTGCGCGCCAGCAGCATCGAGATCAATACCGACACCGGCATGGCGGTGGCACGCGGGGCAACGCTGAAGGTGGGCAAGGTGCCGGTGCTGTACATGCCGTGGTTCATGTTCCCCACCGATGACCGCCGCCGCACCGGCCTGTTGATGCCGTCGATTTCCAATTCCGGGCGCAATGGCTTCGACTACCGCCAGCCGATCTACCTGAACCTCGCGCCCAACTACGACGCCACCCTCAACCCGCGCCTGATGAGCGAGCGCGGCGTGCAGCTTGGCGGGCAGTTCCGCTACCTGGTCGAAGGCGGCAAGGGCACGCTGGACGTGGCCTGGATGCCGGACGACAAGCTGCGCGACCGTGAGCGCTCATTGCTGCATTTCGATGGCGTGCAGAATCTTGGCCCGCACTGGCAGGCACGCGCCGACCTGAACTGGATCAGCGACCCGCGCTATTACGAGGATTTCAGCAGCAGCATCGATGGCCTGTCGCAGGCGACCTCGTACAGCGCGCTGGGCGTGTATGGACGTGGCAGCGGCTGGACTGCCGGCATCACCGCCGACCACTGGCAACTGGCCGACTACACCCTGACCGATGCGGTGCTGCCCTACAACCGCCTGCCGCGCGCGTATGCAAATTGGGAGTCGAAACTGGCTGGCCCGCTGCGCGGCGGCATCAATGCCGAGGCCGTGCGCTTCCAGCACCCGGACCAGGCCATCGCCGGCGGCAGCCGGCTTGACCTGTACCCGTGGCTGGCGGTGCCGCTGGAAGGCGATGCCTGGTTCCTGCGCCCGCAGCTGGGCTATCGCTACACCACCTATGCGCTGGATCGCGCGCTGGGGCAGACGCTGGCCGGCAATTCGCCCTCGCGCGGGCAGTCGGTCTTCAGCGTGGATGCCGGGCTGTTCTTCGAACGCAATACACAGGTCAAGGGCCACGACTACCTGCAGACCATCGAGCCGCGCCTGTTCTACCTGAACGTGCCCTATGCCGATCAGGCCGACATGCCGGTGTTCGATACCCAGCCGCTGACCTTCAGCTGGGGCCAGCTGTTCCGCAGCAACCGCTATTCCGGCGCAGACCGCCAGGCCGATGCCAACCAGCTCACGCTGGCGGTCAGCACCCGCATGATCCGCCAGTCCGACGGGCGCGAGCGGTTCTCCGCCAGCCTCGGCCAGATCCGCTATTTCGAGGATTCGCGGGTGCGCCTGCCCGACGAGCCGATCACCGAGAAAAGCCGCTCGGCCTGGGTGGTTGATACCAATTACGCACCCACCGACCGCTGGAGCTTCGGCGCTTCCTACCAGTGGGATCCCAAGTTCAAGCGCACCGACCTGGCCAGCGCCCGCGCCCGCTACCTGCTGCCGGACGACGGCGTGTTCAACCTCGCCTATCGCTACCGCCGGTCGCAACTGGAGCAGATCGACCTGTCCTTCCTGTACCCGGTCACGCCCAGCTGGAGCGTGGTGGGTCGCCAGTACTACTCGCTGCACGACGACCGCACGCTGGAAACCCTGGCCGGCGTGCAGTGGGACAGCTGTTGTGTTGCGGTTCGGCTTGTGGGCCGCCGCTACGTGCACAATCGGGCCGGTGACCTGGACAACGCCATCCTGTTCGAGATCGAACTGAAGGGCCTTGGCTCCGCTGGTCAGGACACCAGACGCACCTTGCGGCGTTCGATCCTCGGCTACAATCGGGACGACCTGTATCTGGTGCCGCCGCAGACCGCCACGGGCCAGTCCCAACCGCCCGACACCGCCGCCACCGACACGACCCCATGACCCCAATTTCCCGCCTGCGCCTCCCCCGCACCCTGATCGCCACCGTTCTGTCCGGCCTGCTGCTCGCCAGCGGCGTACAGGCACAGACCGCCACCCAGCCGGTGGACCGGATCGCCGCCGTGGTGAACGAGGACGTGATCCTGCGCAGCGAGCTGGACCGCGCCGTTGCCAACATCCGCGCCCAGTACGCCGGCAGCCAGACCCAGTTGCCGCCGACCGATGTCCTGGAGCGACAGGTGCTGGAGCGGCTGGTGCTGCTGCGCCTGCAGATCGCGCGCGCTACCGATGCCGGCATCACCGCCAGCGATCAGGACGTGGCGCAGGCCGTGCAGGGCGTGGCCGAGCAGAACGGCATGACCGTCGAACAGCTGGCCGCGCGCCTCGCGCAGGATGGCATGTCGATCAACGAGTTCCGCAACAACCTGCGCGACGAAATCATCACCCAGAAGCTGCGTCAGAGCTTCGCGCAGGGCCGGATCAACGTGAGCGAGGGCGAGGTCGATGCCGCCATGGCCTCGGCGACCGCCACCGCCAGCCAGCAATACCGCCTTGCCCACATTCTGGTCGGCACGCCGGACGGTGCCAGCCCCGAGCAGATCGCCACCGCCGAGAAGAAGATCGCGGGCGTGAAAGGCCTGATCGACCGTGGCGAGATGGACTTCGCCACCGCCGCCGTGCGCTACTCGGACAGCCCCAACGCACTGGAAGGCGGCGATCTGGGCTGGCGCGCCCTGAACGAAATCCCGCCGGCCTTCGCCAACGCCATCCAGCAGATGCAGAAGGGCCAGATCCTGGGCCCGGTGCGCGGCCCCAGCGGCTTCCAGCTGCTGCAACTGGTGGACAGCCGCACCCAGGCGGCGGGTGGCGGTGAGCAGGTGACCCAGTACTCCGCCCGCCAGATCCTCATCAAGATCGACGACAAGACCGATGACGCCGCCGCCAAGGCCAAGGCCGACACCCTGGCCGCGCGGCTTGCCGGTGGTGCCGATTTCGCCAAGCTGGCGACCGAGTCCTCTGACGATGCCGGCACCCGCCGCCGTGGCGGTGACCTGGGCTGGTTTGTTGCCGACCGTTACGGCACCGACTACGGCGTGCAGGTCGCCTCCTTGTCCGATGGCGAAACCTCGGCCCCGTTCAAGACCGATGCCGGCTGGGTGATCCTGCAGCGCGTCGGCAGCCGCCAGGTGACTGCCGGCAACGAGCAGCTGCGCGCGCGGATCCGCGAAACGATTGGCCGCCGCAAGCTGGAAGAGGAATGGGATCGCTTCCTTCGCGAGATGCGCGGTGAAGCCTATGTCGATGTGCGCGACGCGCAGGGCAAGTCCACCCGGCCGGAACTGCCGGAAACACCGAAGGAGCAGCACAAGGTGACCCCGGTGGACGCGCATCCCGAAGGAACCCGCGCCGCCGGCTTCTGACCCGCATGCGCCCCCGGCTCGCACTCGTCCCCGGTGAGCCCGCGGGCATCGGCCCTGAACTCATCGCCCGCGCGGCCCAACTGGGCTGGGACGCCGAGCTGACGATTTTCGGCGATGCCGCCAGCCTGCAGCGCGCCGCCGATGCGCTGCACCTGCCATTGGAACTGCATCGCGCAGGCAGCACGCCGGCATCGGCACGCAGCATCGGCATCATCGACATCCCGCATCCGGTCGCAGCGGCATTCGGCAGGCCGGAGCCGGCCAATGCCGCGTCCGTCGTCGAAGCGCTGACTCGCACCGCGCAGGCCTGCCTCAGCGGCGAAGCGGACGGCCTCGTCACCGGCCCTGTCCACAAGGCCGCGATCAATGACGGCGGCATCGCCTACACCGGCACCACCGGGCTTTTGGCCGCGCATGCCGGCTGCGAGGTGGTGATGATGCTGGCGAACCCGGCCATGCGCGTTGCCCTGCAAACCGTGCATCTGCCGCTGCGCGAAGTGGCCGGGCGGATCACGCCCGATGCACTGGAACGCACGCTGCGCATCGTCGATACGGCGCTGCGCACGCAGTTCGGCATCGCCGCACCCACCATCGCCGTTCTGGGCCTGAATCCGCACGCCGGCGAGGACGGTCATCTTGGGCGCGAAGAACTCGACATCATCATCCCCACGCTGGAACGCCTGCGCTGTGCGGGCATGCAGCTGGTCGGCCCGCTGCCTGCCGACACCGCCTTCCTGCCCGGCAAGCTGCGCGGCTTCGACGCGGTGCTGGCGATGTACCACGACCAAGGGCTGCCCGTGCTCAAGCACGCCGACTTCGCGAACGCGGTGAACATCACCCTTGGCCTGCCCTACCCGCGTGTTGCCGTGGATCACGGCACCGCGCTGGATCTGGCCGGCACGGGCGTGGCCGATCCGTCCAGCCTGTTCGCCGCGATCCGCTGCTGCACGCAGTTGGCCGCGCATCGGAGGGGCCTGCCATGAGCACTGGCTTTACCGAACCGGCCAAATCAAACCCTTCTGGCTTTTTCGCCGAGGCGAAAAAGCATCTCGGCCAGAACTTCCTGCACGAGAAGGGCGTGATCGACAAGATCGTGCAGGCCATCGACCCGAAGCCGGGCGATGCCATCGTCGAGATCGGGCCGGGGCAAGGCGCACTGACCTTCCCGCTGCTGCGCCGGCATGGCGAAGTCACCGCCATCGAGTTCGACCGCGACCTGCACGCGCCGCTGCAAGCCGCCGCGCGCGAACACGGCACGCTGCGGTTGATCGAAGGCGACGTGCTGGGCGTGGATTTCAGCAAGCTTGCGGCAGCGCTTGGCGTCGAAAAAATCCGCCTTGCCGGCAACCTGCCCTACAACCTCAGTTCGCCGATCCTGTTCCACGCGCTCGACCACGCCGCCGCGATCCGCGACATGCATTTCATGCTGCAGAAGGAAGTGGTGGAGCGCATGGCCGCTGGCCCCGGCAGCAAGGTCTATGGCCGTCTCAGCGTGATGCTGCAGGCCTACTGCACGGTGACGCCACTGTTCGTGGTGCCGCCGGGCGCGTTCCGGCCCGCGCCGAAGGTGGATTCGGCGGTGGTGCGGCTGGTGCCCAAGCCGCTTGAACGCATCGAGGTGCAGGATCGCGCGGTGTTCGCCAATGTCGTCCGCGCCGCCTTCGGCCAGCGCCGCAAGACCCTGCGCAATGCCCTGAACGGCGTGGCAGATGGCGCGTCCATCGAAGCCGCCGGCTTGCGCCCGGACGCACGCGCCGAGCAGGTGGAGGTGGCCGGTTTCGCAAAGCTGGCGAACCTGCTGGCACCGGGCTGAACGCCGCTTCATGCGCCGCGCCGCGCAGGCTCGCTAGAATGCGCGCATGAGCAGCACCGATTACGAACTCGACATCGCGGTTGATACCCGCTTTCTGGACGACCAATCCGCGCCGGAAGAGGGCCGCTTCGTCTTTGCCTACACCATCCACATCCGCAACCAGGGCAAGGTGCCGGCGCGCCTGCTGGGTCGCCACTGGCTGATTACCGACGGCAACGGCAAGGTGCAGGAAGTGGTGGGCGAAGGCGTGGTCGGCGAGCAGCCGTGGCTGCGCCCGGGCGACGGCTTTGAATACACCTCCGGCGCGGTGCTGGAAACCGACATCGGCACCATGCGCGGCAGCTACGACGTGCTGGCGGACGACGGCACCCGCTTTGCCGCGCCGATTCCGCCGTTCACGCTCGCCATCCCGCGCACCCTGCACTGACGCGGGTGGACTGATGGCCGTCTGGGCAATTGGCGACCTGCAGGGTTGCTACGACGTGACCCAGCGCCTGCTGGAGAAGATCCGCTTCGACCCGGCGGTGGACAAGCTGTGGTTCTGCGGCGATCTGGTCAACCGTGGTGGCCAGTCCATCGAAACCCTGCGGCTGGTGCATTCGCTGCGCGATGTCAGCCATGTGGTGCTGGGCAACCACGACCTGTCGCTGCTGGCGATTGGCGAACGCACGCCGGACGAACAGCGCAAGGTCAATCCCGACCTGCAGGGCGTGCTGTTTGCGGACGATGCGCGCGTGCTGCTGGACTGGCTGCGCGGCTGCGAACTTGCGCATGTGGATCGCCAGCTCGGCTGGATGATGGTGCATGCCGGCCTTGCGCCGAAGTGGACCACGCAACTTGCGGAGAAGCATGCGCGCGAAGTCGAAGCCCGCCTGCGCGGCGAACATTTCCGCAAGCTGCTGAAGAACATGTACGGCGACGGCCCGGAATGGTCACCGCGCCTGAACGGTGCCGAGCGCGACCGCGCGATCATCAATGTGTTCACCCGCATGCGCTATTGCAGCCCGCGCGGGCGCATCGCCTTCGAGCACAAGGGCGAACCCGGCACCCAGCCGCCCGGCCTGTACCCGTGGTACGCGGTGCCGGGCCGCGCCCAGCGCGACCTGAAAATCGTCAGCGGCCACTGGAGCACGCTGGGCCTGTTCGTCGGTCAGGGCGTGCATGCCATCGACACTGGCGCGGTCTGGGGCGGCAGGCTCACCGCACTGCAACTGGATGCCGACACCCTGCACGTGGTGCAGGTGCCGGGCCGCGACGTGCCCGCGCCACCGCCAAAGACGCGCCCACAGAAACACCGGCACCACCACCGTCACGGGCCACGTCGCGAGCCACGCGCGGATGGCGGCAGTCAGGCACCCGCTTCGGGTTCGGGCGGCGCTGCACCTGGCTGAGCCGCGCTGCGGTTGCGGTCACGGAAGCCGAACGCGGCGGTGTCGCTGCGCGCCGACACGATCATCCGCACCATGTTGGACGGCACCATCAATTCCAGCTGCACCTCGCGGCCTTCCGGCGTGCGGCCTTCCAGCGTCATCTCGATGAAGGCACCTGCGGTATCGACTTCGACACAGGACACATGCGGGCCGGCGGGGCCGTCCTGCAAATAAGGCTTGATGGCACCGCCCAGCGCGTCCAGCGCCTGCGGAAAGAAGAACACGGCATAGCCGGCGGCATCGTTCATGCAGTCATTCCTCCACGTCAGCAAGCAGGTGTACGGTCAGTGCGGCGGCGGCATCGCGGGCGATGGCGCGGGCTTCGTCCACGCTCGCGCCGCGCGCCAGCGTCACCGCAACCCGGCGATGGCCCGCCACCTTCGGCTTGCCAAACAGGCGCAGCGCAGTGTCCGGCTTTGCCAGCGCGGCATCCACGCCTTCGAATACCGGCACGCCATGTCCGTGCGCCAGCACCGCGCAGGATGCCGACGGCCCGTTCTGGCGAATCATCGGAATCGGCAATCCAAGGATGGCGCGCGCATGCAGGGCGAACTCGGAAAGCGCCTGCGACACCAGCGTCACCAGACCGGTGTCGTGCGGACGCGGGCTGACCTCGCTGAACCAGACGTCATCGCCCTTGATGAAGAACTCCATGCCGAATACGCCCCAGCCGCCAAGGTCATCGGCCACCGCGCGGGCAATGTCCTGCGCGCGCTGCAGCGCCAGTGGCGACATCGGCTGCGGCTGCCAGCTTTCGCGATAGTCGCCATCGCGCTGCAGATGGCCGATCGGCTCGCAGAAACTGGTGCCGCCGGCGTGGCGCACGGTGAGCAGGGTGATTTCGTAATCGAAATCGATGAAGCCCTCGACGATGCAGCGCCCGGCACCGGCACGACCGCCGGTTTGTGCGTAATCCCACGCAGCGTCGATGTCGGCATCCACGCGCACCAGCGACTGGCCCTTGCCGGAGGAGGACATCACCGGCTTGACCACGCAGGGCAGGCCCAGCGCGGCCACCGCTTCGCGATATTGCGCATGCGTATCCACGAAACGATACGGCGAGGTCGGCTGGCCCAGCGTTTCCGCCGCCAGCCGGCGGATGCCCTCGCGGTTCATGGTCAACTGCGCGGCGCGCGCGGTGGGGATCACGCGGGCGATGCCTGCGGCTTCCAGCTCCACCAGGGTCTGCGTGCTGATCGCCTCGATTTCCGGCACCACCAGATCGGGGCGCTCGCGTTCAATCAGCGCGCGCACGGCATCGGCATCCAGCATGTCCAGCACATGGCTGCGATGCGCGATGTGCATCGCCGGTGCGCCCGCATAGCGGTCGGCGGCGATCACCTCCACGCCGAAGCGCTGCAGTTCGATGGCGACTTCCTTGCCGAGTTCACCCGAACCCAGCAACAGCACGCGGGTGGCGTGCGGGGAAAGCGGCGTGCCAATGCGGGTCATGCGCAAATCCTGCGGTCGGGCGTGGGGACCTGCGCATTCTAAAGGCGCGCCATGCGATCCTTTGCGGATGCCGATTTCCCTTTTCGCGCGATTGTCACTGCCGGCCTGCCTGCTGGCGACCTGCTTATTGACGGCTTGTTCGTCGCCACCGCTGCCGTTCTCGCGCCTGTCCGGGCTGATTACCAGCGGTGAACTGGATGAAATCAGCGGCATCGCCGCATCACGCGCGCATGACGACGTGTTGTGGGTACACAACGACGGCGGCAACCCGGCGCGTCTTTACGCAATCAGCCGGCGCGGCAGGCTGCTGGCACGGTTCGACGTGCGCGGCGCCAAGAACATCGACTGGGAAGACATCGCCGCGTTCGAACTGGACGGCAAGCACTACCTGCTGGTGGCCGATACCGGCGACAACGGCGGCCAGCGCCGCGACTTCGTCCTGCATGTATTCGAGGAACCGGCCACGCTGGAACCAGGCAGCCTGAAGCCGGCATGGCGCATCCGCGCGCGCTGGCCGGACGGCCCGCGCGACTGCGAGGCGGTGGCGGTGGATGCCGCAAGCGGGCAGGTGCTGCTGGTCTCCAAGAAGCGCAGGCCGGCGGAATTGTTTTCGATGCCGCTGGCCGACCCCGGCAACGCATTTGTCGAACCGCGCCGGATCGGGCGGCTGGAGGGCGTGCCCGAAGCCGACGCCGAGCTGCAACGCAGCGACCCGAAGCTGGCAAAGCTCTTTCCACACGTCACCGCTGCCGACATCTCGCCCGACCGCAGCACGCTGGCGGTGCTGACCTACGGCAGCGTGCTGTTCTACCGCCGCGTGGGCGACGAAAGCTGGGCCGATGCCGTGGCCCGCCCGCCCGAGACCCACGACGTGCCACTGATCCCGCAGGCCGAGGCCTTGGGCTGGAGCGCGGGCGGCGGTGGCCTGTACGCCACCGGCGAGTTCAACCCCGCGCCGCTGTTCTATCTGGTGCCGCAAGGCTGAACCGGGCTGCGCCGTTTGTCGGAACGGCCTTGCGAAACTGATATCATTTTGATATCAATCTCTCGAACGCCGCTTCCTGCGGCGGACTTGCAGAGGCCGCAGCCATGAAAGAACGCCCCATCCACTCGCTTCCCGGCATCCCCTATCTGATCGGCGTGTTCACACTGACCGTCCTCGCCGTGTGGCTGGTCGCCACCGGCATCGGCCCGGATCCGGACATCAACGGCCCGGTCTCGGGCCTGCGCATCGTCGCCGGCATCGTGGTCGGCATCTTCGCGTTCCTGAGCCTCATCGGCCTTTACACGGTGCAGCCCAACCAGGCCGCCGTCATCAGCCTGTTCGGCAAGTACATCGGCACGGTCAAGGACAACGGCCTGCGCTGGAACAACCCGTTCTTCTCGAAGAAGAAGGTGTCGCTGCGCGTGCGCAACTTCGAAAGCGGCAAGCTCAAGGTCAACGAGCTGGACGGCAGCCCGATCGAAATCGCCGCCGTGATCGTGTGGCAGGTGGTGGATGCCTCCGAGGCCGTGTTCAACGTGGATGACTACGAAAGCTTCGTGCATATCCAGTCCGAGGCCGCGCTGCGCTCGATGGCGACCAGCTACCCCTATGACCAGCACGAGGAAGGCCAGCTTTCACTGCGCAGCCACGCCGCCGAAATCAGCGAACACCTGCAGAAGGAACTGGCCGAACGCCTGGCCGATGCCGGCGTACAGGTGCTGGACGCGCGCATCAGCCACCTTGCCTACGCACCGGAAATCGCGCAGGCCATGCTGCAGCGCCAGCAGGCCAACGCGATCATCGCGGCGCGCACGCGGATCGTCGCCGGCGCGGTGGGCATGGTCGAGATGGCACTGGCCGAATTGCAGAAGAACGGCGTGGTGCAGCTGGACGAGGAGCGCAAGGCGCAGATGGTCAGCAACCTGCTGGTGGTGCTGTGCGGCGAGCGCAGCACCCAGCCCATCGTCAACACCGGCACGCTGTACTGAAGCCGCGCCACGGACGCCACGCGACGTGAACGAGAAGAAGGCCTACCCGCTGCGCATCAACGCCGACGTGCTGGCGGCGGCGCAGCGCTGGGCCGATGACGAGCTCCGCAGCCTCAACGCGCAGATCGAATACGTGCTGCGCGACGCGCTGCGCAGGGCCGGGCGGTTGCCCGCGCCAAAAACCAACCCGGAGGATGAAACATGAGCAATCGCTGGCAATACAAGGTCGTCGAGGTTTCACCCGCGTTCTTCGGGAAATCCGGCGAAAAGCTGCAGGACGAACTCAACAAGCTGGGCACGCAAGGCTGGGAGCTGGTCGAGGTCATCCAGTCGCAGGCGATGGATACCTACCGCATGTTCCTGAAAAAGGAGGCCTGACATGCTGCACATCGCACACCTGCTGGAACAGCGCTTCCACGCGCGCAGCAGCACGCGCATGCTGATTGTCTCGCTGCTGTTGCTGGCGCTGGGCCTCGGCCTGTTGCTGTCAGGCCGCGCCAGTGCGCAAACTGCCGACACGCCCGCCGCACTCGCCACCCGCGCACTGGATCATCTGGATGCCGGGCAGTACGCGCAGGTCGAAGCGATGTTCAGCGCGAACATGGCGGCGGCAGTGCCCGCCGACAAACTCAAGGCGGTGTGGGAATCGCTGCCGGCGCAGGTCGGCAAGGCCGGCGGGCGCGGCGAAGCCAAGGTGTCCACAGAGGGCGGCGCGACACTGGTGAAGGTGCCGCTGCACTACGAACTGGCGGAACTGGTGGCGAGCTTCGCCATTGATGGCGAAGGCAAGATCGTCGGTTTCCTCATCCAGCCCGCGCAGGCCGCTGCGCCCGCGCCCGCACCGGCAGTTGCCGAAGATGCTGCCTACATCGAACGTGATTTCAGCATCGGCGAAGACGCACGTGCCCTGCCCGGCACGCTGGCAATCTCGAAAAATATCGACAAGCCCGTGCCCGCCGTCGTCCTCGTGCATGGCTCCGGCCCGCAAGACCGCGACGAAACCATCGGCGCGAGCAAGCCCTTCCTCGACATCGCCCGCGGCCTGGCCGCGCAGGGCATCGCCGTGCTGCGCTATGAAAAACGCACCAAGGCACGCCCGCAGAATTTTGCCAACGGCAACTTCGGCGTGGACGAGGAAACCACCTTCGACGCCGTGCAGGCGGTGGATGCGCTGCGCAAGACGGACGGCATCGACGGCAAGCGCGTCTTCGTGCTCGGCCACAGCCAGGGCGGCATGATGGCCCCGCGCATCGCTGCGCTGTCCGGCCACGTCAGCGGATTGGTGTTGCTGGCCGCGCCTGCGCGCCCGCTGCTGGACATCGTGATCGAACAGAACCGCCGGCTGGCCGTGCTGGACGATGGCAAGACCAGCGATGCCGAACGCGACGCCATCAACGCGCTGATCGAACAGGTACGCATTACCCGCAACGCCGCCACCGATCCGGCGACGAAAACGGTGATGGGCCAGCCGGTTGGCTACTGGCGCAGCATCGATGGCGTGGATCCCGTCGCCGAAGCGCAACGCGTGGCGCTGCCGATGCTGGTGCTGCAGGGCGCGCGCGACATCCAGGTGGTCGATGCCGACTGGCAGGCATGGAAGGCCGCGTTCGACGGCGATGGCAAGGTGCAGTTCAAGCTGTACGAAAAACTCAACCACCTTGCCATCCCCGGCGAAGGCGAAGGCTCGCTGGCCGAATACCAGCAGCCGGGCCATGTCGATCCGCAGTTGATTGATGACGTGGCCGCGTGGATCAAGGCGCACTGAATGACGCACGCATCGGCATCACGGTCGTTCGAGGTCAGCCCGCCCGCCGCGTTCGCCTGGGTGACATTGGTGTTGCTGGGCGGCGTGCTGCCGCTTGGCATCATCGGCGTGGCATGGTTGACGCATCAGCAGATGCACGGCGTGTCGTTCGCGCTGATCGTCATTCCGTGCGTGTTGGTAGCACTACTGCTGTTGATGCGGCGGCGCTCGGTGCGGTTGCACGACGGCATGCTGGACGTGCGCGCGGCGCTGTATCGCAAGCGCGTGGCGGTGAGTGAACTTGATCTGCAGCGCGCACGCATCGTCGATCTGGCCGAACGCACCGAACTGCGCCCGTGGCTGAAAAGCAACGCCGTGTCGATGCCGGGCTTCCACGCCGGCCACTTCCGGCTGCGTGGCGATTTCGGCAAGGCGTTCTTCCTGCTCACCCAACGCGAGCGCGTGCTGTGGCTGCCGCTGCGCGACAGCAAGACCCAGTTGCTGCTCAGTCTGGAACGCCCGCAGTCACTGCTGGACGCGCTCGCCGCGTCGTAACCACAGTTACGTAGGCGTGGAGCTTGCTCCACGCATCACCTGCGTCTCATGTGCCGAGCAAGCTCGGCACCTACGGGTTGATTACAAACTTGTTGCAACTCATTCTCGTTTAGGCGCACAATGCGCGCCGCCAGCAGCCGCATCGTCCGGTTTCGCCAGCCCTACTCTCCCCGGACTGGAACCGTCGATGAAACCGCTGCCCCTGCTGGCTGGCCTGTTGGCCGGCATCGCCACCTTTGCCGCCGCCGCGCATACGCCCTACCTCGCGCCCAGCGATTTCGCGCCGCAGCCGGGCGCGACCATCGCGCTGGATGCCGCGTTCGCCGAAACCTTCTTCGTGCCGGAATCGGCATTCGACGGCAGCACGTTTGAAGTCACCGGCCCGGACGGCAAAGCCATCGCGCCGGACAAGGTGCAGCCGTTCAAGCTGCGCGTGGTGGCCGAGCATGTCCTGCCGAAGACGCCGGGCACCTATCGCTTCAGCACCGGGCCGCGCCTCGGCGCGTTCTTTCGCACCTGGGAAATCAACGGCAAGCGCGAAAGCTCGCGCGATGCCGATGCAAGGATTCCGGCAGGCGCAAAGATCATCTCCGATTTCCGTTCGCTGACGCGCGCAGACACCTACGTCAGCATCGGTGCGCCCGACCGCGCCGCGCTTGCGCCGCGTGGCGAAGGCCTTGAACTGGTTGCCATCGATCATCCCAATGACCTGTACGTGGGCGAACACTTCGCCTTTACCGTGCAATACGACGGCAAGCCGCTGGCCGGCCAGAAGGTGGAAATCACCGAGGCGACGTGGACGTCCGACCGCAAGCCGCAGGTCATCGAACTGACGACCGATGCCAACGGCAAGGCAACGATGGAGCTGAAGCAGGCCGGCACCTGGCTGGCGCTGAGCCGCCATCGCACGCCCGCACCAGCAGATGCCGGCGTCAGCGAATACAGCAACAGCACCACCCTCAGCTTCCGCGTGCTCGCGCAGTAAGCGCACGCCACTTCCGGAGACACCCGCATGAACACCCAGCATTCCGCACTGCTTGCAGCCGCCATCGCCTGCATCCTTGCCACGCCCGCCATCGCCCAGAACGCACCTGCACGCCCGGTCATCGGCGGCCACGGCGAGAACGTGACCGCCTTCATCGCCCAACACGACGACAACGGCGACGGCAAATTGACGTGGGCAGAGTTCGAAGCCTTCCGTCGCGCACGCTTCGATGCCACCGATGCCAACAAGAACGGCACGGTCGATATCGAGGAATACGCGAGCGAGTACGAAACCCGCCGCATCGAAAACCTGAAGCGCGAACGCGATGGTCAGGTGGCGCAAACCCAAACCCGCTTCGCCGCGCTGGACAAGGACAAGGATGGCGTCATCGCGCGTGCGGAGTTCGATGCCAGCGGCGAGCGCGTGTACGCCGAAGGCCAGAAGGTGCTGGCCGCGCTGGATGATGGCAGCGACACAGCGCTGCGCGCACGCGACCGCAACGCGCTGGCACCGACCAGCCATACCGCCGAAGGCTTCCTCGCCCTGTATGACGCCAACAGTGACGGGCAAGTGCCGCGCGCGGAGTTTGATGCAAAACGCGATGAACAGTTCACCCGCACGGATGCAAACGGCAACGGCACCATCGACGCGAGCGAATACCAGGCCGAGTTCGAGGCACGCATGGATGCGCGCATGGCCGAACTGGCGAAGGTACCGGATACCCAGAGCCGCGTGCGCTTCGCTGCGCTGGATGCCGACAAGGACGGCGCGATGACCTTTGCCGAATATCAGGTGTCCGGCAAGCGCCTGTTCGACGCGGCGGATCGCAACCATGACGGCACGGTCGATGCGCAGGACGCCAAGCTGCCGCCACCCGAACGCCCACAGGCCAACGACAAGGCCGACAAGAGATAAGCATCCGCGCCACACCGGCGCGGCATTCCATCAACGCGGCGTGCCCATGCGCACCGCTCCCAGCAACGCATGCCGCGCACAGCGCGACCGCAGCCAGGACACCCGCGCCCAACGGCGCACCCCTTCTTTCCTGACTGTGGAGCATCCCGTGATACCCAACCCCCGCCTGCTGGCGGTGGCGATTGCCGCCGCCCTGACCCTGCCCGCGCTTGCGCACGCCGCCGACGAGGCCGACGACGACCCGAAGCGCGCCAAGACCCTGGACACCGTGGAAGTGCATGGCACGCGCGAACCACAGCAGTCCAGCAACCAGAACGTGGTGAAGAAAACCGCATCGGACCTGGAGGACGAACAGGCCGAAAGCATGGAAGACCTGATCCGCTACATCCCCGGCGTCAGCGTTTCCGAGATGGGCCGCTTCGGTGACAACGGCTTCAACATCCGCGGCATCGAAGGTGACCGCGTGGCGATGACGGTGGATGGCCTGCCGATGGCGGAAGGCCTGGAGACCGCGCGCAGCTACGAGTTCTTCCGCGCGGGACAAGGCGGCGTGGACATCGATTCGCTCAAGAGCGTGGAAGTCATCAAGGGCGCCGACTCCATCACCGCCGGCAGCGGCGCGCTGGGCGGCGCGGTGCTGTTCACCACCAAGGACGCGCGCGACTATCTCGACGCCAGCGGCAACGACACCTATGTCGGCGGCAAGTTCGGCTACACCGGCCACAACGAGGAGAAGCTGGGCTCGCTGACCCTTGCCAACCGCACCGGCATCGTCGAATCGATGCTGGTCTATACCCGCCGCAAGGCGCAGGAATCCGAAGGCTGGTACGACAGCACCGCCATCGCAACCGGCAGCGCGCGCCGCCTGCCCGACCCCATCGACCACGACAGCACCAACGTCCTCGCCAAGCTTGATTTCGTGCTGTCCGATGCGCACCGGCTGGGCTTCGTCTATGAACGCAACCGCGTCGAGAACCTCGTGGACAACCTCAGCCGCGTCAGCCCGCCGGGCTACCTGACACGCGTTGGCGATGACAGCAACAGCCGTGATCGCTATGGGCTGGTTTACCACTGGGCCGCCGGCAATGCCGCGTTCGACGACATGGAACTGCGCATCGACCGGCAGGAAACCGAAAGCCGTGGCATCACCCGCATCCTCGCCGGCAGCGGCACGTCCGCCAACCCGACGCCGACCCCGCGCACCACGCCCTGCACGCTGGCCCTGCCCTGCAACCGCACCGAAGATCGCAGCACATCGCAGACGCTGGACAAGATCGCGCTGGACTTCGGCAAGCAGGCCGGCAGCCACGCGCTGGCATGGGGCGCGGCGGTGCAGGAACGTGGTATCGACTACACCGCGACCGATTACCGCTGGAACAACACTGGCGAGCTGGACACCGCCACCGTCGATCCTGCGCAGGTGCCGGGCACCGACGTGCGCGCGTGGAACCTGTACCTGCGCAACCGCATCAGTCTGCTCGATGATCGCCTGCAACTGAGCCTGGGTGCGCGCTACGACCGCTATGACTATTTGCCCACGTTGTCGCCCACCTTCAAGGACACCACCGGCAGCGTGCGCGATGTCAGCTTCTCCGCGCCCAGCGGGCAGTTCGGCATCAGCTACGAGTTCCTGCCCAATCAGTCACTGTGGTTCCAGGCCGGGCGTGGCTTCCGCGCGCCGACCACCGGCGAGATGTACGCGCCCACCAGCACCACGCAGCTCATCGAAGTCGCCACCGGCAACGTGGTCACTGTACCCAACACCGCCGCCAATCCCGATCTGCAAGCGGAAACCAGCCTGAATCTGGAAGCCGGCTGGCGCTGGCAGAGCGACCGCGCGCGCTTCGGCATCTCGGTGTTCCGTGACCGCTATGACGATTTCATCGACAGCACGCGCATCCTCGTCAACCCGAATGTGAAATACGCCTGCACGCGCCCCGGCTGCGCCCAGACCGATGGCTACCTCGTCACCACCACCGCCAACGTCGGCACTGCCACCATCAAGGGCGTGGAACTGGAAGGCCAGTGGCAACTTGCCCAGAGCTGGCTGCTGCGTGCGGCGTGGACGCACAACGATGGCGAGGATGCATTCGGCAAGCCACTGAACAGCATCAATCCGGATCGCGGCGTGATCGGCCTGAGCTGGCAGGGGATGGACGGACGCCTGCGCCTGACCGGCAACCTGACCCATGCGGCAGGCAAGCGCGAAGCCGATGTGCAACCAGTCGAAAACGTCATGACCGGCACGGTGACGTATCCGTACATGAGCAATTCCTACACCGTGTTCGATCTGTCCGGCAGCTACCGCTTCAACGAACACCTGCGCATCAACGCCGGCGTCTACAACCTGTTCGACGAGCGCTACTACCAGTGGGCGCGCATCCGCAACGTCACCCCCGGCGTGCTTGACCTGTACGGCTACGCCACCGTGGACGGCATCGGACGCTATTCGGAACCGGGCCGCAACTTCCGCGTCTCGGTGTCCTGGAACTTCTGATCCGCGCTTCTGATCCGCGATCCACGTCGCGGGCGGCATGGACGCCGCACCCTGCCCGGCTGACGCACGGCCGGGCAGGCTCTTTTCAGGAGCCCGAAGTTGCACTTGAATGCCGAGGCCAAGTCTCAGCCATACCTGATCGGCGAAGATTCCCGGTTGAATCCGCCGCTACCAGCGATACACCGATGCTGGTCAGAACTCGAAGCCAGTTTGCTTGCCTGTACCTGCTTCCAGACTGGTCTTCTTCCTCACTTTTTTTTCTTTCGCCCGTCCATCGACATCATCGGCGGTGCGTAGTCGGTATTTCACGGGCGACCTCGTCTTGATGACAACACCATCAGCTTCCGCTTGCTTCAACCATGCGGAAAGTTCTTTCTGCTTGAATAATGTTTCACCCTGCAATTCCTTCAAGGTCAATGCCTGTTTACTCAGAAGCACGCCAAGACGATGCAGAAAAATCTGATGCGAGGTTTTTTGTGCATCAGCACTTTCCGTTAATTTCGGAAAATCATCGCCTTCTTGGCATCCTCCCTCAGGAGTTGCTTCTTTCGCAGCGTCCTGACTCCCCACAACGCCATCCTCGCGTCGCTCAACTACCGACTGCATTGAATATTCCACAACATCTTCGGCCACGCGGGATGCAGTGAGCCATCCAGCCGAATCAGGACTTCTATCAACCAGATATTGGACATCGAAATCGTCAGGCAACCAGTATGCGCCCTTATCCACCAGAGCCCTATTCCCCGGGACGGCACCTTGTCGCACCCACAGTGGCACCCAGCCCTGCTTCAGATTTTCAACGGCGCCTGCCCACGTGCCGCCCTTGCTTTCAGTGGCTGCAACAACGATCGCCGCATCGGACAAGCAATAGACATACCTGTTGCGCGCCATCGCGTTACCCACGTTAAACCCTGCTTCCGGATTGAACGGAGAGACCAAGGCAAGATCATTGCCTATCAACGCCTTGCGGTACTTCGAGGAAGTGCAGGCACGCAGCAAAGAGTCCGCCAAGACACCAATTGCCATGCCCTCGGACTCCAACGCGCCAAGCATTGCAGCCTCATCCGCCCCGCGTGCGCCACCCGAAATTACAGTTAGCCCTTGGAAGGCAATCTCGCGACCAAGCCGACCTGTAAATGCCACCTGCGACTCATCCAAGTCGCGGGAGCCAACCACGGCGATTCCACCACGATTGAGCAAATCGCGATTGCCGGCACCAAACAACACAGGCGGAGCATCATTCTTCAGCCGCTGCTTCCAGCATCGTGGGTAATCCGCATCTGAGCGGGTCATGACCCACAAACCGGCACGCTGCCATTTCTCCAGTGCAATGCCCAAAGCCGCAGAGCGCTCCAGCAATTTACGGACCCGCCCAGGCGTAATCTTCTTGTCCTCAAAACCGGACAGCACCGCATCCACATCTGACACATGCAACAGATCGGCCGGCTTTCGACCGATATCGAGCAGAAACAAGGCAAAACGCCCCCACTCCGTCGGCGTCAGAGGCGTCGGACCCGCATCACCCTGTTTGCCGAACCATGCGGTCAGCAACAGAATGGCTTGGGTCTGTTCGCTCATTTGCATCTCAATCTCCGTCACTGGTGGCGGCCAGCGCAACCGGGAACACTGCCGGGCAACCCGCCTGTCGCAACAGAATGGCCGCGACCGTCATAGTCCACGCAGAATCGACCATGTCGTCCACCAACAAGACCGCCCCATCAGGCAACCGGCCATCCAATCCGAATACGCCATCCAGATTGCTGCATTGGTGGTAGCGGTTCTGCTGAAACTTCTGTTGTTCATTATCGCGCAGCTTGGTGATTGCCGGATGGAACGGTAGCCCAAGCCGCCGTGCCAGTCGGCGACTGAAATCGGGCACCAGTTCCGGGTGATTGCGCGAAGGAATGCACGTTACCCAAACCGGAGCAGGCTCTGGATCCCAGCGCTCCCGAATCATCTCTGCAGTCGCCTCGACCACATCGTCTCCGAAGCGACCTGCGTGCTTGCCCGCTTCCACGACCTTGCCCCAACCAGCATCACCCCATCGGGAAAGTGTGCGCCCTGTTTCGGCACGCAGATGACGCGGGATGTTCCCCAATCCTCCAAAATTGAAGCGGTACAAGGGAAATGAATCAACCGCAATTTGCTTCTTACACTCCAGTTTGAACTCGGAGTGCCTGAGGAACCGGGCAGCACTTACGCCAAGCTCATGGGGGAATGCCTCGGCCACAATCGGTCTGCCAAGGCAAGAGGCGCATTTGCCACATGGCGCAGGCTTCGGGTCATCCAGCACGCGTGCGAGGAACTCCATTTTGCAGGCCGCAGTGTCAATGTAGTCCTGCATTTCCTGCCATTCCTGCTCACGGATATTGGTCAGGTGGCCGATTCGCTCATGGTTCAGGCGATAAGGAACCGGTGTGCGCACCCACTGACCATCCTGTTTGAGGACGGGTGCCGGGTTCTCCACCGAAAGGTACTTCAAGACTTGAACAATCTGGCCATTACGGAAGTTGAGCCGCTGCTCCAGTGCCCGCTCACTCAATCCGTCGGAGTTCTCCAGCTCGGCCAACAGACCGGAAACTTGCTGATCGTTTGGAAAAGCACTTCGGCGGAAAAAATCATGGATGCGCTCATCCTCATCGCCGGCAAGCAATATGCCCAACGCACGATCAATGCCACGACCGGCACGGCCTACCTGTTGGTAGTAGCCAACAATGGAGCCCGGCGACTGATAGTGGATGACGAACCCGAGGTCTGGCTTGTCGTAGCCCATGCCAAGCGCCGTGGTTGCCACGAGGACCTTCAACTGATTTCGCTGCAGGCGATCCTCCAGTTGTTCCCGCCAGACATTGGTATCTTCGCCACCAGGTCCGGTCGCTCCGCTGAAGTAGGCCTCGGCCAATATGTGGTTCTCATTCAACCAATGCACAACCTGTTTCGCATCGCGCTTGGTCAAAACGTAGACAATGCCTGACCCTTGCATCTGCGGTATGTGGTGAGCCAGCCAAGCAAGCCGGGCAGCTTGATCGTGTAGCCGAGTGGTCTGCAGCGCCAAGGACTCGCGTGTCAACGAGCCACGCAGTACGCGAATATCACCCAGCTGCCCAACAATATCGTTGACCACTCGATCATTGGCAGTAGCCGTGGTGCCCAAGACTGGCAGGTTTGGGGGCATTCGACGAAGCACATTGACCAGGCGCTGATAGTCAGGGCGGAAATCATGACCCCAGTCGGAGATGCAGTGTGCTTCATCCACCACGAACAACCCGAGATTCCGGGCTATAGGCAATAAAACTTCCTCACTGAATTTATCGTTCGCAAAGCGTTCGGGCGAAACCAGAAGCACATCAACCTGATTCGCCAACACACCCCTGATGACTTCCGGCCATTGATCCGTATTGGATGAATTAATGGTCAAAGCCCTGACACCCAGTCGTCGGGCCGCTTCAATCTGGTTGCGCATCAGAGCTAGCAAGGGAGAGACAATAATGGCCGGGCCGGCACCAGCATCGCGCAGCAGTCGTGTAGCGATGAAATAAACCGAGGATTTGCCCCATCCAGTACGCTGAACCACTAGCAACTTTTGCCGGTTGTTGACCAATGCCTCAATTGCCTCCCATTGACCATCACGGAAGCGCGCTTCCGGCTGGGCAAGTGCAAGCTGCAAAAGGGCTTCTGCCTGCTCACGTGTCGCCATATTCGATCCCTTACCTCACTATTCCAATCAATTTCCCGACGCTGTCACCATTGCATCGTACTTGAGGCTTCCTGGAGGACAAAACAACACCTGATTGGCCGCGAACAAGAGCCGCGAACAAGGACACCCAGCTAGGCATTGACGAGCATCTGGCATGTGGTCAAACAGGACAATCAGATAAATCCTGTAAATGGGTGAGAGAACGCCGGTGAGTGGAGATTGAGTGAATGCCCTCATCCTCCTATCCTTCACGGATGCCGCGCATGCCTCCGGTTCCGCTCAAGACCACCCTGTTCAACACGCCGGAAATTGAACTCTGGCCCGGTGGCCTGCTGCGTGCGCGCAGCAATGCGGATGCGCGCACGTTGTCACGCGCCCGCCGCGTGCTGCGGCGCAAGCGCGATGGCTTGTACCTTGCCGCCGAGTTGCCGGAAGGCCTGCAACCGCTGGTGCCGCAACTCGCGCACGAACCTGGTCTCGATGACGCGCTGGATGCACTGGAAGCAGTAATACCGCGCGCTGGTATCACGCAGACAGGCGAACTGCCGCTGCATCGCCTGCACGAAAGGCTGGACGCACTCGGCATCGATGCCGATGACTACGCAGAGCAAACCGGTCTTGCCCTCGTAGCCGAACCCGACCGGCTCGCCTTTGCCGGTTTCGACCGCTGGCGGCGCGCACTTTGGCTGCACATCGACGCCGCCCGCGCCTGGCTGCGCATGCGCGAAGCTGCATCACGCGATGGCATCGTGCTGGACGCTATTTCCGGCTATCGCAGCCACGACTACCAGCTTGGCATCTTCGAACGCAAGCTCGCGCGCGGGCAAACGGTGGAACAAATCCTTGCCGTCAATGCCGCGCCCGGCTTCAGCGAACACCACGGCGGCTGCACGCTGGATATCGGCACGCCCGGCGAACCACCTGCCGAAGAATCATTCGAAACCACTTCCGCATTCGCATGGCTGCAAACCCACGCAGGCGAACACGGTTTCACCATGAGCTACCCGCGCGACAACCCGCACGGCATCGTCTATGAGCCGTGGCATTGGTGTTTCACTGCGGCCTGAGCCTAAGGTTCAGATTGCGGACAGTTCCTGCAGCGTGCTGCGCAGGCCATCGCGCCAATGCGGCGGCGCGATGCCGAAATCGCCGCGCAACTTCACCGTATCCAGCACCGAATACGCAGGACGCTGCGCCGGTGTGGGGTAATCGGCGGTCGTGATCGGCAGCACGCGCGGCATGCGCGCAAGCAAACCAAGCGCATGCGCCTCGTCCATGATCGCTTCGGCAAACCCATGCCAACTGGTTTCACCATCGGCCACCAAGTGCCAGATGCCGGACCGCGCAACGCCATGCCGAATGACCTCGGCCGTCACATCGGCGATCCACGATGCCGGCGTCGGTGCGCCGACCTGATCGGCGACCACGCGCAGTTCGTCGCGCTCGCCCGCCAGCCGCAGCATCGTCAACAGGAAGTTCTTGCCATGCGCGGCATACACCCAGGCCGTGCGCAGGATGGCGTGGCGCGCGCCGCTGTCGCGGATTGCCTGCTCACCGGCCAGTTTGCTTGCGCCGTACACGCCCAGCGGCGCGGTGGCGTCATCCTCGCGATATGGACGCACACCGCTGCCATCAAACACGTAGTCGGTCGAGTAATGCACCAGCAGCGCGTTGATTTCGGCGCAGGCCTGCGCGATGGCCGCAGGCGCTTCGGCATTCACCCGATACGCGGCATCAGCATCGGTTTCCGCGCGATCCACGGCGGTGTAGGCCGCAGCATTGACCACCACGTCCGGCGCTAGTTCGCGTACCAGCGCAGCCAATGCCGCAGGATCGGAAAAATCCGCCGCAACATCGGCATCCACGCCACTGCGGGTGGCGACGATGACTTCACCCAAGGGCGGCAGGCTGCGGCGCAGTTCGCGCCCAACCTGACCTGTGCCGCCGAGCAAGAGCAGCTTCATGCGATGTACTGCGGCAGGCGCTCCGCCGGCACATCCGCCAGCAGCTTTGCGGCGGCATCCTTGGGCGACAGCGACACATCCGCCAGCGGCCAGTCGATCGCAAGCTGCGGGTCATCCCAGCGCAGCGAATTGTCACTGTCGCGGTCATACAGCGCGGTGCAGAGGTAGGTGAAGGTGGCGGTTTCGCTCAACACCAGAAAGCCATGGGCGAAGCCTTCCGGGATCCAGAAATGGCGCTTGTTGTCCGCGCTCAGGATCACCGCCTCGTGCTGGCCGAAGGTAGGCGAGCCGCGACGGATATCCACCGCCACGTCATACACCTCGCCTTCCAGCACGCTGACCAGCTTGCCCTGCACGTTGTTCGGCCACTGGTAGTGCAGGCCGCGCAGCACGCCGCGCTGCGAGCGCGAGACGTTGTGCTGGACGAACTGCGTGGGCAGGCCGTGCTGGCCGAAGCGCTCCGCATTCCAGCCCTCGTAGAAGAAGCCGCGTTCGTCGCCGAATACCTGCGGCTCGATCACCACGCAGCCGGACAATTTTGTCTCGATGATCTTCATTCCACGCGGCCCTGCTCAACCAGACCCAGCAGGTACTGCCCGTAGCCGTTCTTCGCCAGCGGCGCGGCCAGTGCGCGCAACTGCTCGGCATCGATCCAGCCATTGAGGAAGGCGATTTCCTCCGGGCAACTCACGCGCAGGCCCTGCCGCTTTTCGATGGTCTGGATGAAGGTGGACGCCTCCACCAGCGATTCGTGGGTGCCAGTGTCCAGCCACGCATAACCGCGCCCCATCTTTTCCAGATGCAGCGAACCGTCTTCCAGATAGCAGCGGTTGAGGTCGGTGATTTCCAGTTCGCCGCGCGGCGAAGGCTTCAGCGAGGCCGCAAAATCGCTGGCGCGCCCGTCGTAGAAATACAGGCCGGTGACGGCGTAGTGGGACTTCGGCTTGTCGGGCTTTTCTTCCAGCCCGACCACCTTGCCGTTTGCGTCGAACTCGGCCACGCCGTAGCGCTCCGGATCGCTCACCCAGTAGCCGAACACGGTCGCGCCATCGTCACGCGCATCCGCGCGTTGCAGCAGTTCGGTCAGGCCGTGGCCGTGGAAGATGTTGTCGCCCAGCACCAGGCAGCTCGGCCCGCCGGCAAGGAACTCGCGCCCGATCAAAAACGCCTGCGCCAGCCCGTCCGGGCTGGGCTGGGCGGCGTATTCGATGCGCATGCCCCACTGCGAGCCATCGCCCAGCAGGTTGCGGAACAGCGCCTGCTCATGCGGCGTGTTGATGATGAGCACGTCGCGGATGCCCGCCAGCATCAGCACGCTGAGCGGGTAATAGATCATCGGCTTGTCATAGACCGGCAACAGCTGCTTGCTGATTGCGCGGGTGATCGGATACAGGCGGGTGCCGGAGCCGCCGGCGAGGATGATGCCTTTGCGCGTGCTCATGCCGCCGTCCCGATGCGTTCAAGCCGATAGCTGCCATCCAGCACGCGCGTCACCCAATCCTGATTGTGCAGATACCAGTCAACCGTTTCGGCGATGCCGCGCTCGAAGCTGTATTTCGGCTCCCAGCCCAGTTCATCGCGCAGCTTGGTGGCGTCGATGGCATAGCGGCGGTCGTGGCCGGGGCGGTCGGCGACGAAGGCGATCTGCGTTTCGCGCGGTTTGCCGTCTTCGCGCGGGCGACGCTGGTCGAGCAGCGCACAAATCGTCTTCACCACTTCGATGTTCTGCTTCTCGGCATTGCCGCCGACGTTGTAGGTCTCGCCCACGCGGCCCTTCGCCAGCACGGTGCGGATCGCCTCGCAGTGGTCGGCCACGAACAGCCAGTCGCGCACCTGCTTGCCATCGCCATAGACCGGCAGCGGTTCGCCGGCCAACGCCCGCGCGATCACCAGCGGGATGAGCTTTTCGGGGAAGTGGTACGGGCCGTAATTGTTGCTGCAGTTCGTCGTCAGCACCGGCAGGCCGTAGGTGTGGTGGAAAGCGCGCACCAGATGGTCGGAGGCGGCCTTCGACGCGGAATACGGCGAGTTCGGCGCATACGGCGTGGTCTCGCTGAACTTGCCGGTTTCACCCAGCGTGCCGTAGACCTCGTCAGTGGAAACGTGCAGGAAGCGGAAGCCCTGCTTCGCCTCGCCTTCCAGCGCCTTCCAGTAGTCGCGTGCGGATTCCAGCAGAGCCAGCGTACCGACCACATTGGTCTGGATGAACGCCGCCGGGCCGTCGATGGAGCGATCCACATGGCTTTCGGCGGCGAAGTTCACCACCGCGTCCGGGCGATGCTCGGCCAGCAGCTTCGCCACCAGCGCGCGGTCGCCGATGTCGCCATGCACGAACACGTGGTTCGGATTGCCCTCGATCGATGCCAGCGTGTCGCGATTGCCGGCGTAGGTCAGCGCATCAAGGTTGACCACCTTGATGCCGTCCGCCACCGCGCGCAGCACGAAATTACCGCCGATGAAACCGGCACCGCCGGTGACCAGCCAAGTTGCCATGTGCAGCGTCCTTGCAGATTAGAACGGGATGTCGTCGTCGAACGGCACGTCGTCGTAATTGGCGGGCTTGGCCGGTGCCGGGTCACGGCGCTGGGCCGGGGCGCGCTGCGGGCGGTCGCCACCGCCACCATAGCCACCGCCTCCGCCGCTACGCTGGAAGCCGCCTTCGCCGCCGCCGGAACGCTGGCCACCGCCCTCGCCACCGCCGAGCATCTGCATCTCGTCGGCGATGATGTCGGTGGTGTAGTGCTTGATGCCGTCCTTCTCGTACGAGCCGTACTCGATGCGGCCTTCGATATAGACCGAGCGGCCCTTCTTCAGGTATTCACCGGCGATCTCGCCGAGCTTGCCGAACAGCTTGACGCGGTGCCATTCGGTTTTTTCCTGCTTGTTGCCGTCGCGGTCATTGCGCACGCTGGTGGTCGCCACCGACAGCGTGGTGATCGCCATGCCGCCCTGCGTGTATTTCACGTCCGGGTCATTGCCCAGGTTGCCGACCAGAATCACCTTGTTGACGCCGCGTGCCATGTGCTACCTCGACTCGTAATCGCCCGGATCGGACGATGGACAGTGAAGTATAACGGCCCGCCCGAAACCACCGGCGAACCACCCGTCAAAGAGTCGGGAAAACCCGCACAGCGCCTGTGGTTGCGTGCTTTTGCCGGTTCAGGCCACGCGCGGGCGCAACCGCGCCGGCGTGGCGGGCATCTCCAGCACCGCATCGCGCAGGCCGGGCGAACTGGCCCGCAGGCGCAGCCGGCCGGGCTGGCTGCCGGCCTGCAACAGGGCCATGCACAGGCCGTTGAAGGCATGCCGCCGGTCGGCCTGGTCGGGCTCGTGGCTGCGCGGGTCGCCATTGCCCACGCCGATCAGCCGGCCCGGCCCGGACAGCGCAAACTGGATCAGGTTGGCCGCAGTCGGCACCGGCCTGCCCTGGGCATCCACGATTTCGACCTCGACCACGGCCACGTCCTCGGCGTTGGCCTGCAGCGATGCGCGGTCGCAGCGCAGCACGATGGCGGCGGCCGGGCCGGCGGTCTCGCGCCGTCGCACCAGCAGGCGTTCGCCGTTGCGATAGCCGTGCGCCTCGATCGCGCCGGGCGCGTAGCGCACCCGCCATTCCACATGGCCGTGGCGCGGCATCGGCTGGCGTCCCTGGCTGACGCCGTTGACGAACAGTTCCACCTCGTCAAGATTGCCGTGACACCAGACATCCACCATGCCGTTGTCATCGGGGCCGACCAGCGCCTCGCCGTTCCAGTGCGGGAACAGGTGCAGCACCGGTTCGTCTGTCCATTGCGCACGGTAGTACCAGTAGTTGTCCTTGGCGAAGCCGCAGCTGTCCAGCACGCCGAACTGCGAGGCCACGTTCGGCCAGCGGTTGTAGGGCGTGGGCTCGCCGCGATAGTCGAAGCCGGTCCAGATGAAGCCGCCGGCCACCCACGGCCGCTCGGCCACGAAGGCCCACCATGATTCGGACGAGGACGCCCACCACGGGTAATTGCCGTCGTAGCCGCTGGTGTAGCCGCTGGCCGGATCGCGCAGGTAGTGGCCGCGCACGGAAACCGCGCTGGCGGTCTCGCTGCCATAGACCGGCACAGTGGGGAAGCGCGCGTGGAAGTCGTCCATCTGGTTGGTGCGGTAGTTGAAGCCGACCACGTCCACCACCCGGCCAACGCCTTCCGGCGCGTCCCAGCCCTTGTCCATGGCGAAGGTGGTGGGCCGGGTCGGGTCCAGCCGCCGCGCCAGCCGCTGCATGCTGGCAACGATGCGCGCGCCGCGCGCGGTCGCCATCTGCGGTTCCTCGTTGCCCAGCGACCACAGCACGATGCAGGGATGGTTGCGACCGCGCCGAATCATCCGTTCCAGTTCGTCCAGCGATTCGGCATCCGAGCCCATGCGCCGGGTCTCGTCGATCACCAGCATGCCCAGCCGGTCGCAGGCTTCCAGCAGTTCCGGCGTGGCCGGGTTGTGCGCGCTGCGGTAGGCATTGCAGCCCATGCTCTTCAGCCTGACGATGCGCCAGTCGATCAGCGCGTCGGGCAGCGCGGCACCCACGCCGGCATGGTCCTGATGGTTGCAGGTGCCATGCAGTTTCAGCGGCTTGCCATTGAGCAGGAACCCGCGCTGCGCGTCGAACACCGCCGTGCGCAGGCCGAACGCGGTCTCCACGTCATCGATGGCCACGCCGTCTTCCTGCAGCTCGGTATGCAGGCGATAGCGCTGTGGCGCATCCGGCGACCACAGTGCAGGGTTTTCGATGGCGATGGCGCGCTCGACGATGCGCAGTTCGCCCGGCGCGATGTCGATCGCCGGCGCGGCATCACGCGCGATGCGGCGTCCGTCCGGCGCGAACAGGGTGGACACCACCACGCAGCGGCGCGGCGTAGCGCCATCGTTGCGCAGCTCGGTGAGGATGCCGGCACGGGCGCGCCCGTCCCGCAGTTCGCTGCGCACGGCCACGCCGCCGGCTGGCACATGCAACGGATCGGTCTTGCGCAGCCAGACGTGGCGGTACAGGCCGGCACCTTCGTAGAACCAGCCTTCGCCAAGGCTGGCATCCACCCGGATCGCGAGCTGGTTGCGCGCGCCGTAGTCCAGCACGTCGCTCAGATCAACCTCGAAGCCGCTGTAGCCGCCTTCGTTATGCGCCACGATGTGGCCGTTGCAGAACACCAGGCAGTCGCGGAACGCGCCGCCAAACTCCAGCACGATGCGCTTGCCAAGATCGGCGGCATCGACCTCAAGCACGCGCCGGTACCAGCCCACGCTGGTGTCCGGGTATTCGCGGCCCAGCTTGCGATAGCCATGCGCGGCCGCGGGATCATCGCCACGCACCGGCGCCAGCGGATTTTCGACGAAGGGCAGTTCCACCGCCCAGTCGTGCGGAAGGTCCAGCAGACGCCAGCTGCTGTCATCGAAATCCAGTTTGGCCGCATCGGCAACATCGCCGCCGGCCTTGGCGTAGCTGCGCTGGTACACGCCGAAATTGAAATCGCGCGCCGGATCGGCGGCATGCCCGAGGTGGAAGCGCCAGCCGGCATCCATCAGCAGGCGCTGGCGCGGGCCGGCGGCGGCACTGGCTTGCGATGCGTGCGCCTTGGCGGCAAGAGCCGTGCCGGCATGCATGCCCGCCGCCAGCGTGCCCATCGGCAGCGCAGCGCGGATGCTGCCGGCCAGCATGGCGCGCAGAAGGTCGCGGCGGCTGGCGTCGGTCATGGCGTGGCCTGCGCGGGCCAGCGGTACTCGTGGCGCATGTAGCCGATCCCCGGCAGCAGTTCGTTGCCGTGTCGGAAATCGAAGAAGGTCGCGTTTTCCCAGGCCGAGCCGCGGCCCCAGCGGGTCTTGCAGGCGCTGGTGGTCCAGGCCGGTTCCCAATAGACGATGCCGTTGCCGCCGGCGTCGATGATGGTCTGGGTCAGATCCACCAGATAGCGCAACTGCCCGTCCGGCGTGGCCGGATAGCCGTCCACCAGCGCATCCTTGCCCAGCAGGTTGTGGTGGGTGTCGGCGGCCTCCAGCGTCCACGGATAGGCGGTTTCCACCACCATCACCCCGGCCTGCGGATAAGCCTTGCGCATAGCGCGGATGGTGTCGGCCAGGCCCTGCTCGGTCTGGCTTGACCATTTGCGGTAGTAGCTGATGCCGATCAGGTCGAAGTCGGTCACGCCCTGCGCCGTCATCGCGGCAAACCACGGTGCCACGTTCTCGGGCTGGGCGATGTGCAGCATCACCTTAGGCTGCAGGCTGGCTTTCGCACCGGCGTCGCGCACCGCGCGGATGCCGGCATTGAACAGCGCCGCGTTGCGTTGCCAGTCGGTCGGCGCGTGCTTGTCCCACGGTGCCTGCGCCAGCAGCGGCGGATTGGTCTCGTTGCCCACCTGCACCAGTTCCGGCATCAGGCCGGAGCGGTCCAGCGCCATCAGCACGTCGTAGGTGTAGTTGTAGAGCGTGCGCGCCAGGTCGGCGGTGTCGCTGATGTCGGCCCAGGCCTTGGGCACGATCTGCTTGTCGCCGTCGGCCCAGTCATCGGAATAGTGGAAATCCAGCAGCACCTGCATGCCCTGCGCATGCGCGCGGCGGATGGTTTCCTTGACGTCGGCCAGGTCGCTGTAGCGGGTCCAGCGCGCGTCGTTCCACAGCCGCACGCGCACCAGGTTGGTGCCGTGTTCGCGGAACAGCGCATAGGCGTCCTTCGGCTGCCCGCCTTCGCGATAGACCACGCCGCAGTCTTCCATCTCGTTGACGTAGGACAGGTCGGCGCCGAAATGGAAATGCTCGCGCGACGGCCCGGCGGCGCAAGCAACGCCGGTCGCCAAGGCCAGTGCGAGGATCAGGGCACCGCGCCGGATCGTGGATCGGTGGGGCATGGGGACTCCTGTGCTTTTGCGGCGAGCAGGCCCCTCTCCCGCCGGAGAGGGGCGCGCCGATGTTGCTTTCAGAACTTGTAGGTGGCTTCCAGCGCGATCCGGCGACCGAACTTCTGGTAGCCGCCATCGTCCTGGTTGGCAAGGCGGTTGACCTTGTTGTCCAGATAGATGCGCATCGGCTCGTTGGTCAGGTTGCCGGCCTGCAGCTTCAAGCCCCAATGCTCGTTGACCTGCCAGCCCACGCTCAGATCGACCGAGCCCTCGCTCTCCAGCCGGTTCAGGCTCGAGCCGTTCCAGCCGTAGATCACCGTATAAGGGCTGTGGTACTTGTAGCCCAGCCGCGCCTCGAAGGTGCCATTGCTGTACCAGAGGTCGAAGGTGCCGGTGTTGCGCGCCAGGCCGCTGAGCATCAGCGGGTCGTTCTCCGGCGAGAACTCGTGCAGGTTGGAATCCACGTACGAGTAGTTGGAATAGACGCCGAAGTTCTCCAGCCCGTTGATGAAATAGAACGGGGTCTGGAAGGTCAGCTCGACGCCGTTGATGTAGCCGCCACCGCCATTGAACGGGCCGCTGATGAGGTAGTCGTTGCCGTCGATGGTCTCGTGGCCGACCTTGTAGCCGATGGTCGAGTCCACCCATTTGCGGTACACCGACACGGCGGTCATCGATTCCTCATGGAAGTACCACTCCCACGATGCGTCGAGCTGGGTGGCCCGGAACGGTTCCAGATGCGGGTTGCCGCCAGTGCCGGTGAGCTGGCCGACGGTGGTCTCCGGATCGTCCAGTGCGCGGCCCGTGCGCAGCTCGTCCAGCGGCGGGCGGGCCACCACCTTGGCGGCGGACAGGCGCAGCACATGGTCATCGGCCAGCTGGAAGTTCAGCGTCGCGCTGGGCAGCACGTCGGTGTAACTCTCGGTGGCGCGGCTGGCGACGATGTTGCCGCCCACCGAGTCGTAGCCGGTGCTGGTGGTATCGACCTTGACCACGCGCACGCCGATGTCGCCGGTGGCGCGGTCGCCCAGTGCATAGCGCGCCTTGATGAAGGCTTCGCGCACGTCTTCCTTCACGTTCCAGTGGTCGAGCAGTTGCTCGGTGGTAGCCCCCAGGCCACCGAAGGCCAGGTCTGCAATCGCATCGACATCGCCGACGTACAGGCCCGGCACGTTCAGGCCCGGCATCGTCACCGGGTAATACAGGCCGTCATAGGCACTGATCGGCTGGCTCCAGCCCTCAAAGCTGCCCGTGAAATGCCGGTTCTGCTTCTCGCGCGAGGCCACCCGCAGGCCGAAGTCCAGCGAGGAGAACGCCGAATCATCGAATGCACGGCTGGCGGCCAGCGCCAGCGCGGTGATCTCGTCGCGCAGGCCACCGGGCACCAGCTGGCCCTGCACGCCCCAGGCCGGCGCATTGGAGCTGGTGCTGATGTACGGATCCACGCCCTTGCGGAAGTCCCAGGACACCGTATCCGGATTGCTGCCAAACCACACCGCGCCCCAGGCGTTGTCGCGCTTGGCCTGCGACCAGGACAGGTCGCCCGTGAGGGTCCAGACATCACCATTCCAGCGGGTCTTCAGGCCGGCAGCGGCCAGCGTCTTGTCCTCGCGGTAGTTGGCCATGACGTGGTTCACGGCAAGCCCGGAATTGGCCATGGTGCCGGCGACCACGTCGTTGTCGATGATCGTGTAGGAGGAGCCCGGCGTGGTGTACGGGTTGCTGCCGGACCAGATGCTGTAGGCCCAGCCGTTGAACCAGGTCTGCGCCTGATCCTCGTCGATCTCGATCCGCGAATACAGGCCGTCGAGCTTGAGTTCGAAGTTGCCCGACCGCCACTGCAGCACGCCCATCGCGCCGGTGCGGGTCTGTTCGATCAGCTTGAGCTGGTCGGCCGCGCCCCAGGGCGTGTAGTCCACATCGCCGTCGCCGTCCACGTCCGCCGCGTTGCTGTCGTCGGTGTAGCCCCAGCTGCCGACAAACGAGTTGGCGTTCTTCTGCTTCTGGTGGGTCGCGCCCAGCGCCACCGCCAGGTTGTCGTTGATCTTGTGGATCCAGCTGGCACCGAAGCGGTTGCCCCAGGGGCTGTAGCCTTCCACGTCCTTGCCCTGGTCGTAATAGACCGTGCCGGCGGTGCCGACGAATTCCGGCCCGCTGTACTCCAGCGGATTGACCGTGGCCACGTCCACCGTGGCAGCGATGCCGCCGGCGATCAGGTCGGCCGACTGGGTCTTGTACACCTTGACCTGTGACACGACCTCGGTCGGGAACACTTCCCAGCGCACTGCGCGGGTGGGTTCGGACGAGGCAATCTCGCGGTCATTGACGGTGCCCATCGTCATCCGCGGCCCCAGCCCGCGCACCGTGGCCAGGCTGGCATTGCCGCGGTCGCGGGTGCCGTTGACGCCGGGCAGGCGCACCAGCGCTTCGGCGATCGTGACCGTGGGCATCTGGCCCATGTTGTCGGGGGCGATGACCTCGACCACATGGTCTTCGGCCTGCTTGACGTTGATCGCCTTTTGCATCGCGGCGCGGTTGCCGGTGACCACCACGCTGTCCAGGGTCTTGGCATCGCCATCCTGGGCGGGCTGGTCGCCGGTGCTCTGGGCGCTGACGCCGAAGCTGGCCAGCAAGGCCATGGCGATGGAGGTGGACAGCAGGTTGCGGATGGCAGGCCGGGGGCTTACCCGGTCGCGCGAATGGCAGTTTTGATTCGACGGCATGGCTTGTTCCCTCCCAGGGACACGTGACCGATATGGATTCGTTGTGCGTGCGCCCCGGGGTCGGCGCACTTGTGTTCGAACAACGCCGGCTCCCGGTGACGGCGTCATCGCAGCGGCATCCGCGTTCCCGCGTGTGCTGCCGGTCTGTCTGGGTGCCTTCCTGGCAGCTGCCCGGCCGCGATACCGGGCGAGATTAGGAACAATTAGATATTCCAAACAAATGAAATATTCAACATCATGTATTCTTTTGACGAATACAACATCCCGACATATCCAGCTCCGGTCTGTCGCGCCTGAAAGGCTGTCCGGCACCCGCAGGCAGTTGCGGCCGGATCGCCGCGTGCCGTGTCCGGCCGGGGTTGTCATGCCCGCCGCCTATAATCGCGGCACGTTTTCAGGTGGCCCGCATGGCAGACCCTACCGTTCCCCCCAGCTCCGCCCCGCTGCCCCGCATCCAGGCGCTGGCCGCACCCGAAATGGCCGCCGTGGACACGCTGATCCGCCAGCGGCTGGCCTCGGACGTGGTGCTTATCAACCAGGTGGCCGAATACATCATCGGCGCGGGCGGCAAGCGGCTGCGGCCGATGCTGTTGCTGCTTGCGGCCGGCGCGTTGGGCCACCGTGGTCAGGACGCACACCAGCTGGCAGCGGTGGTCGAGTTCATCCACACCTCCACCCTGCTGCACGACGACGTGGTGGATGAATCCGACCTGCGCCGTGGACGCAAAACCGCCAATGCGGTGTGGGGCAACGCGGCATCGGTGCTGGTTGGCGACTTCCTGTATTCGCGCAGCTTCCAGTTGATGGTGGAACTGGAGCGGATGGATGTGCAGCGCATCCTCGCCGATACCACCAACACGATTGCCGAAGGCGAAGTGCTGCAACTGCTGCACGTGCGCAACCCGGATACGGATGAAGCCGCCTACCTGCGCGTGATCGAGCGCAAGACCGCGATCCTGTTTGCCGCCGCCACCCGCCTTGGCGCGCTACTGGCCGGTGCCGATGCCGCAACGCAAGACGCCCTGCATGATTACGGCCTGAATCTTGGTTACGCCTTCCAGATTGCCGACGACGTGCTGGACTACGCTTCCGATGCCGCCACCATGGGCAAGAACCTTGGCGACGACCTCGCCGAAGGCAAGATGACGCTGCCACTGATCCACGCGATGGCGCACAGCGATGCCGCCATCCGCGCCGAACTGCGGCGGATCATCGAACACGGCGACATCGACGGCATGCCC
The DNA here is from genome assembly GCF_047606765.1 of Thermomonas sp. Lineage (GTDB taxonomy): Bacteria > Pseudomonadota > Gammaproteobacteria > Xanthomonadales > Xanthomonadaceae > Thermomonas. Next base: position 49,932 of record NZ_JASGED010000091.1, read on the forward strand.
ATCGTGCAGAACGCGATTGCCGCCTGCGGCAGCCTGGCCTACAGCCGCGCCCGTGCGATGGATTACGCCAATGCCGCCGAGGCCACGCTGTCAGCGTTGCCGGACAACGACCACGTCGCCGCACTGCGCGGGCTGGCGCGGTATTCGGTCAGCCGGGATCACTGACAACCGCACCAATCTGCGTGGAGCAAGCTCCACGCCTACGGGAATGACCGCGAGACTTCGGCATCAATCGCCGAAAATCTCCTCGAAGAAGTCATCCATCATCCGATAGGCGCGCTTCGCGGCGCGCGCGTCGTAGGCGCAATTGGTTGAAGGGTCATTGCCGGCGGACGGCTCGGCGAAGCAGTGCATCGCACCGCTGAAATCGACGAATTGCCAGTCCGCACCGGCGGCATCCATTTCCTGTTCGAAGGCTTTGATGTCGCCATCACTCACCGCCTTGTCGGCGGCACCGTTCAACACCAGCACGGATGCCTTGACCGGGTGCGTCTGCGATTTCGCGCCCGGTGCCAGCCCGCCGTGCAGGCTGACCACGCCGGCCACATCGCTGCCCATGCGCGCCAGTTCCAGCACGGCGGAGCCGCCGAAGCAGAAACCGAACGCAGCGATCTTCCCTGCATCCAGCGGCAGCTTGCCTGCTTGCGCCTTCAACACATCCACTGCCGCCTGCATGCGCGCGCGCAGCGGGCCGCGATCATCCCCACGCAGGCTGCCGGCCAGCTTGCCGGCTTCGCCGCCGTTCTTCGGCTGCTTGCCCTTGCCGTACACATCGGCAACCAGCACTACGTAATCGTCGCCGGCAATGGCCTTGGCGCGTTCGACGGCATCCTTGGTGACGCCCATCCAGTTGGGCACCATCACCAGACCCGGACGCTTGTCACCTTCGGCATCGTCATAGACCAGATAGCCGCTGAAACGCTCCTTGCCGACCTTCCATTCAACCGGCCTGGCCTGCATGGCGGCAAACGCGGGCGCGGTGGCGATGAGCAATCCGAGGGCGAGCAGGGGGCGGCGCATGACGGTATCTCCGTGAACTGTGCGCCTACGCTACGCGAGATGGGTTCAACCGGCGTGAATCCTTCAATCGTCATCCCGACGAAAGCCGTGATGACGAGCAGAGGTTTGGGATGACGACTCTTGCGTCAGGCAATACCCATGCCCGCGATACCGGAAATCGCATCCGGATCGAAGCCGGCCAGCTCCGCGAAATGGCGTCCGCGCGCAACGTAATCCTTGTACATGCCGAAGCTGGGTGCGCCGGGCGAGAGCAGCAGCACGCCGCCATCGGGCAGCGCCGCGCGTGCCTTGCGCATCGCTTCGGCAAGATCACTCGCCGCTTCCAGCGTGAAGCCGGCCTGCTTCGCGACCGGCTCCAGCAACGCATGGATGCGCGGGCCATTCTGCGAAGCAACGCCATGGCCCATCGTGATGATCGCCTTTGGCGCGCGACTGCGCATCGCCTCGGCGAACTCGTCCCAGGGCAGGCCGCGATCATGGCCACCCACCAGCACCGCCACCGGGCGATCTGCATAAAGATCAAGCGCCGCCAGCGTCGCCATCGGCGTGGTGCTGATCGAATCGTTGACGAACAGGATGCCCTCGCGCTGGCCCAGCGCTTGCAGGCGATTGGGCAGCGGCTGGAACGTGGCCGCATGCGGTGCCAGTGCGGCTGCATCCAGTCCGTAGGCTTCCAGCGCGGTCAGCACCGCACACAGATTGCTGCGGTTGTGTCGGCCCGGCAGCGGCAATGCCGAGGTGTCCATGACGAACACATCACCACGATGCAGCGCGTCGCCGCGCAGATGCCAGCCTGCCTCATCGCCATACCAGCGCACCTCGCTGTCCGGCAAATGCAGCGCGGCCAGCACCGGATCGGCGGCATTGAGCACGGCGATGCGCGGCTTCGCATCGGTCAACAGCGCCAGCTTGTCCTCGACATAACGCTGCTGACTGCCATGCCAGTCCAGATGTTCGGGATGGAGATTGGTGACGATGGCGATGCGTGGGCGCGCGCCGGATGCCGCCACGTCACGGGTCTGGTAACTGGACAGTTCGATGGCCCATGCATCGGCTTCGTCATTGAGCAATTCCAGCAGCGGCACACCGATGTTGCCGGCCAGCGCGGTGCGCAACCCTGCCGCGCGCAGCAAATGCGCCAGCAGCGAGGACGTGGTGCTCTTGCCCTTGGTGCCGGTCACGCAAATCGCATTGGCGGTCTCGCCATCGGCATCCGCATGTTCGGCAAACCACAGCGCAGTGCCACCGACGAAGCGGGTGCCGTGCGCGGCGGCTTCCAGCGCTTCGGGCTTGTACGGGCTGATGCCGGGCGACTTCACCACCACATCGAATGCAGACAGGCGCTGCGCGCATGCATCGTGTTCGATGGCGAGCAGTGCATCGCCAAGCGCTGCGGCATCCGCCGCTTCCGACGCGCCGCAGAACAGGACGAGTGGCTGCGAAGGCAGCCGCGCGCGCAATGCCGAATACGCCGCGCGGCCTTCGCGGCCCCAGCCCCACAGGGCAACGCGCCTGCCGGCGAGGTCGGCGATCTTCAACGAATGCTCAGGCCGAGAAGCGGACACGCAGGCGCTCCCACAGCGCGGCGGGGATGCGATGTTCGCCGTCCAGCGCCAGCAGCGGTTCGATGCGCAGGGCATCGGCATCCAGTTGCGGGGCGATTTCGCTGGCGAAGCGCGCCACCAGCACGTCCTCGCGCCATTCCGGGCGCTGCGCCAGCGCCGCCAGCGCCGCGCGCGATTCGCGGCCTTCGCCCACGCATTCAAACGGCTTGTGGTCGCCGTATTCCAGCAGCGCGTCGAAGCCGGCGGTCTGCGCGGCATCATCCAACAGGTTGCGTCCGACGATGCCAACCAGCCGCGTCTTCGGCATGAACGGTGCCAGCGCGAGGAACACGAAATGACACTTCGGGCAGACCCCGCACCAGCGGCTGGTGGGGCGCTCGCCAAGGATGTGGAAATTGCGGTTGCAGCTTGAGAAGTGTGCATCAAAGCGGTCTGTTTTCGCGAACTGCCGCGCCACCGCAAGCTCGCTCAGCGGGCGCAGCAGCGAGTAGTAATGCAGGTCGGCGGCAACATGCGATTGCAGGTAGTCGCCGAACGCGGACTCGAACGCCCAGCCCTTCGACCACTGGTGATTGACCTCGCCCGTACCGGGAATCAGCGAGCCGTAACTGGCCGAGCGCTCGTTGGAAAACACCACCTGGTCCACGCCCAGCAGCACGGCGGCGAAGGCCATGATCGCGGAGTTCACCGCGGTCACCGGGATGTGGCCGTTCCACGCACCCTGCCGGTTGAAGTCGAACAATTGCGGCGCAAGCTGGCGACCGATGTTGAGCGTCGGCAGGCCGGTATGCGCGGCGCAGGCAGCGATCAATTGCGAGCCGCCGATCCACGTCACCGTCTGTTCGATGCTCTCGGCGCGCAGCGCCTCGATGCTGACCAGCGAGTCCTTGCCGCCACCGATTGCGACCAGTGCATGCGCGCGCAGGCCGAGTGCAGGTGCAAAGCCCCTCTCCCGTTCGGAGAGGGGTTGGGGTGAGGGTTCGGCCTCCGATGTTGCATCCACAATGCCCGTACCCTCACCCCCGGCCCCTCTCCCGCTGGGAGAGGGGGGCGAAACGGGAAACCGGATGCGCCCGCGCAGATCCAGCCCGTTGCGATAGGCGAACTCGCCCAGCCCGTTGAGGTAGATGCCCTCCAGCAGCGTCGCCGTGGCGGCATCGATGGCCTCGCCCTCGATGCGGATTTCCTCCGGCACCGCCGCCTTGTAATTGCTCACGCCGGCAATCAGGTGCAGCAGGCGCAGCGCGCGTTGCACTGCCGCTTCGCGCGCGGCATCGAAGGCGAACGGCGCACCTGGCACGGTGACGGTTTCCACCAGTTCCGGGCCATCGTCGAAGGCATAGACCAATTGCGCCACGCCGGTCTGCGCATCAAAGCCGCAACGCACGAAGCGGAAGGCGCGGATCGCGTCGCGTTCGAAAGTCCAGTCGCTCATTCCAGTACATCCTCTGCCGGCAGCGCGCGCAGATTGTAGGTGCTGGCCATGCTGAAACCGTAGGCACCGGCATCGGCGATCAGCACCACGTCACCCGGCCCAGTTGATGCCGGCAGCTTGACCCGATGGCCGAACACGTCGCTGGATTCGCAGATCGGCCCGACCACGTCGAAGCTCCCGTCGCATGCCTCGTCCAGCCGCGACAGATTGATGATGTCGTGCCATGCGTCGTACAGCGCGGGCCGGATCAGCGCGTTCATGCCCGCCTCCAGCCCGACCCGGCGCACGCCGTCCTTCTCCACCACCTGCGTGACCCGCGCCAGCAACACGCCGGATTCGGCAACGAGGAAGCGGCCCGGTTCGATGGCAAGCCGGAACGCCGGATGCACGGCCTTGATCGCGTCCATGCCCTGCGCCCAGCCATCCAGATCGAAAGGCTCGTCGTCATCGCTGTACGGGATCGGCAGGCCACCGCCGATGTCGATGGTTTCCACGCTGCCGATGCGCCGCGCAAAGCCGGCCAGTTCATCGACCACCTGCATCCAGTGCTCGGGCTTGTCGATGCCGCTGCCAAGATGCGCATGCACGCCGGTGATGCGCACGTCCAGCGCACGCGCTGCCGCGACGAACTCCTCCACCCGCTGCGCGGACAGGCCGAACTTGGCCTCCTTGCCGCCGGTGTTGACCTTCTGGTGGTGGCCATCGCCA
>NZ_JASGED010000092.1:0-32326 GCF_047606765.1 Thermomonas sp.
CCGCCACAGCCAGCATGCGGTGTGGGGCATCAATGCGCGCAACCGCGAGCAGAACTTCGCGCTCAACGCGCTGATGGACCCGGACATCGACTTCGTCACCCTGCTCGGCACCGCCGGCACCGGCAAGACCCTGCTGGCACTGGCCGCAGGTTTGGCGCAGACGATGGATGCGCAGCGCTACCGCGAAATCATCATGACCCGCGCCACCGTGAGCGTGGGCGAGGACATCGGCTTCCTGCCCGGCACCGAGGAAGAAAAGATGACCCCGTGGATGGGCGCACTGACCGACAACCTGGAAGTGCTGACCCACAATCAGGAAGGCGGCGCATGGGGCCGCGCGGCCACCAACGACCTGCTGGCATCGCGGATCAAGATCCGCTCGATGAACTTCATGCGTGGCCGCACCTTCCTGTCGCGGTATCTCATCCTCGACGAGGCGCAGAACCTCACGCCCAAGCAGATGAAAACCCTCATCACCCGCGCCGGCCCCGGCACCAAGATCGTCTGCCTTGGCAACGTCGAACAGATCGACACGCCCTACCTCACCGAAACCACCTCCGGCCTGACTTACGCGGTGGATCGCTTCAAGTCATGGGCACACAGCGCACACATCACCCTGCGCCGTGGCGAGCGCTCGCGGTTGGCGGATTACGCTTCCGAGGTGTTGTAAGTCGCCATATGTATAGTGGCCAGCACATCAGTGGGCGGGCCGCTTTGGCATGCAGCTGAAACCAACTCACCACGGCGCTGCATGGCGCAGCAGCCATGCGCCATCCGGCTGCTTCACCAGTTCATAGTGCCGCTGCGAGCTTTCACCACTTTGCTCCGATGCAAACAAAACCCGGAATCGGAACGCATTTTTCGCCTTCATCTTCCAGCCATCCACCCGTTCCACATCCAGACATTCGGATGCCGGGTGATAACGCATGCCAACATTGGCCGCGACAAAACTGAGGGATGCATCGGGTGCGCTGAAACGCCTGAGCAAGCTCTCCGGATTGCTGAAATTGCAACTGGAGATCAACAGAATCTCCAGAATCGTGTCACGCGACGCCTCGTACATGGGCCGCACCTCATCGGGCTTGCCCGGCGCGACCAGCGCATTCACCATCTGCTGCATCTGCCGTTCGCTGGGCTGCATTGTCCCTGGCATGGGAGCGGCAGTCCTCGCAGGTGCTGACTGCCCGGCCAATGTCTTGTTGGCCTTTTCCAGTCCATTGTTGATCCGTTCCAGAAAGTTCTGCGCATTCGCCGCAGGCGCGGCCACCATCAGCGTCGCAGCAATCAGGATTGCTTTCATCGATCGAGCCTCCATTTGATCCATCACTGCATGTCGCGCGCGTTCATCCAGCCTTCGCTGGTCAGCACCAGCATCGCGCTGTCGCTGCGACCGGGGCTGAGTGCCTTGCGGATTTCCGGGAACGCGGCCTGCACGTCCTCGCCCGTGGCCCATGGCTGCACCTTGTCAGGCGAATAGACGTAGGCCACCTGCGACATCGTCATGCCCATCATTGGGTTCTGGCCCGGCTCGGTGAAATGCTTCACCTCATCCACCTTGTAGCTGGTGATGCAGAAACCGCCACGGCGACCTTCCGTACGCAGTTGTTCGGCACCCATGCTGGTCAAGCCATAGGTGCGCGTACGCACCTCCTTCGTACGGTCGCCCCACCCCACTTTCCTTGTCGTCGTGCCCTCTTCGACCGACAGCAACCCGGCACTGACCAATGCATCGTATTGGGGCTGAACCCGCCGCCCAATGCCGTGTTCACCTTCAACCTCAAGTACCAGCGGGAACTTGCCTTCATACGGGAATGGCGGATGCAGCAATTCGCAACGGCCTTCGTACTCGCTCTGCTGGATCACCTTGGCGAAGCTCGCCTTTCCCGGCTTGTTGCCGCCACCGCAAGCAGCAAGAGCCAGCGCGCAAATCGCCAGCACGATCATCTGACGCATCGGATTTCCCTCCTTGTGAACCGGACAGGACGCGCACGCCCTGCACGCCTGGTTGCTCCTGCACCTCCACCAACCACGCACGAAGGCAGCACACGAACCCGGGCAAATCTAATGAACGTAATATGTTCATGTCAATGAACCCAACTGGTGAATCCCACTCAACACGCGCCAGTAAGTTGCCGTGGCATGAGCGACGAGCGCCACGACTTCTCCAAGCGACTGACGGAAGCAATGCGTGCCGCAGGCTACGAGCCACGGCCCACGGTTCTGTTTCGCCTGTTCAATGCCCGCTACCACGGGCGCTCCGTGAGCTTTCAGACGGCATCACGCTGGCTCGGGGGCCGTGCCTTGCCGGAGCAGGACAAGCTGCGTGTGCTGGCGGCATTGTTCAGCATCGACCCGCATTTGCTGCGATTCGGGGATACCGCCAACGGCGTGCGCGAGCAAAGCGCACCATATGGCATCACCGCACGCGACCGCCGGATCATCGACAGCTACCTGATGCTGCCACCCAAGCGGCGGGAGTTGGTCGGGGAACTGGTGAAAGCGCTACTGGAGCGCTGAGTCGCACAGCCAATCGTGCCGAGTCCCCGAAGAGGGATGCAAGCACAACTCGGCATCTACAAACATCTACCGCACCTCATCCAGCAATTCCGGGTGCCGCTCCAGCACCCGAAGCAGCTTCACCAGCGCCAGCGGCGGCTTGGTCTTGCCAGTTTCATAGCGTGAAAACGCATTGACACCACCGCCGAAGATTTCCGCCGCCTGCCGCTGGTCGAGGGCCAGCTTCCTGCGCACATTGGCGATGTAATCGGGATCTACAAGTGACGCATTGACTTGACGGTGGAACTCACCGATCAAGCGCATGTAGCGGTCGCCATGCTCGCGCTCCAGCACACCCTCCCCGCACACGGGGCAATAGTCCGCCGTCACCGCCGGGATCGTGGTGGTCTGGCCTTTGTAGGTATAAGGCTCGTCGCGAGTGTCGTGCACCAGTTCTGCACCACCGCACACCGGACATTTCATGCTCACAACTCCTTGAAGGAAACGATCAGCACATCATCGATAACCGTGAGTTTCAGATAGACCGCAACACCGTCCACCGTTCGTGCGTGATAAACGTCCTGCCAGACGCGATAGTCGATGTGCGTGGTCATGCTCTTGTAAAAATCGCGCGCGGTAAGTCCCATGACCACAGCGCACAGGCCAGCGTTGTCCTTGACGCCCATTTCCCGTGCATTGCTCGCAGCACGCTTCGTGGCACGCACCATGCCTGCCGCCGCCAGCGCCTTGACCCTTGAAAGCCTGCAATGCGGTGTTCGCTTTTCCATCGGCATCATAACCTTCTTGGTTAATTTGGCAAGTAGGTTATCTGGATGCTGCTTCGCCCCCTTGCCCAACCAGTCTTGCCACTTGGAAAGCCGCCGTCAGTCAGGTTGCGCCGCGATGTTCGGTCGTATTTCCCTGACGCATCGTTGATGCGTAAAACATCACTTATACGATCTGGTAATTGCCCCGGCACTTGCCACGCATGAAAATGCGGCATCCCGAACCATCAGGGGCCTGCATGATCTCCGCTACCCAACTGCGCGCCGCGCGCGCCCTGCTCGGCATCGACCAGCGCACGCTGGCTGCCATGTCGGGCGTGTCCCTGCCCACCATCCAGCGGATGGAAGCGAGCAAGGACGAGCATGTGCGCGGCGTTGTTTCCACGCTGAGCAAGATCGTGGCGGCGCTGGATGCCGCCGGCATCGAACTGATCGGCAACGGCCAGCCCAGCCAGGGCAGCGGGCGCGGCGTGCGGTTGAAGGAGCCACGCTGATGGCAACGCTGCCGCGCTTCGACCGCCGCCAGTACCTGCGGATGTTCGAGCCGAAACTGCTGACGGTGCTGCGCGAGGGTTATTCGCTGCGCACGTTCAAGGCAGATGCCGTCGCCGGGCTGACGGTGGCCATCGTTGCGCTGCCGCTGGCGATGGCGCTGGCGATTGCCTCCGGCACCACGCCCGAGAAAGGCCTGCACACGGCGATCATCGCCGGCTTCCTGATTTCGGCACTGGGCGGTTCGCGGGTGCAGATCGGCGGGCCGACGGCGGCGTTCATTCCGGTGGTGTTCGTTGTGATCCAGAAGTTCGGCTACGGCGGGCTGATCCTGTGTACGCTGCTGGCCGGGCTGATGCTGATCGCGGCCGGCCTGCTGCGGCTTGGCACGCTGATGAAATACATGCCGCAGCCGGTCATCACCGGCTTCACCGCCGGTATCGCGGTGAGCATTTTTTCTTCGCAGGTGAAGGATGCACTGGGCCTGCAAATGGACGCGGTGCCAGCAGAGTTCTTCGCGCGCTGGGCGGCTTACGGCAAGCACATCGCCACCACCCAGCCGGCGGCGCTCGCACTGACCGTGCTGGGTCTTGCGGTGATCGTGGGCCTGCGCCGATGGAAGCCGAAGTGGCCGGGCTTTTTGATCGCGCTGCTGGCCTGCACATTGGTGGCGCTCGCCTTTTCGCTGCCTGCGGAAACCATCGGCAGCCGCTTTGGTGAACTGCCCTCGGCGCTGCCGAGCTTCGACTTCCCGCGCATTCCGTTCGAGCGCACCTTCGAACTGCTGCCCAGCGCCTTCACCATCGCCTTCCTTGCCGGCGTGGAATCGCTGCTGTCGGCGGTGGTGGCCGACGGCATGACCGGCGGGCGGCACCGCTCCAACGGTGAACTCGTCGCGCAGGGCATGGCGAATGTGGGCTCGGCGCTGTTCGGCGGACTGCCAGCAACCGGCGCAATCGCACGTACCGCCACCAATATCCGCGCGGGTGGCAGCACGCCGGTGGCGGGGATGCTGCACGCCGGCTTCCTGCTGCTGTTCATGCTCGCGCTGGCACCGCTGATGCGTTACGTACCACTGGCGGCGCTGGCATCCGTGCTGCTGGTGGTGGCCTGGAACATGAGCGAATACGAACACTTTCGCACCACGCTGTCCGCGCCGATGGGCGACCGGCTGGTACTGCTGCTGACCTTCTTCCTGACCGTGCTGCTGGATTTGACCGTGGCCATCCAGGCCGGCGTGGTGCTTGCCGCCTTCGTCTTCATGTATCGCATGGCCGAAGCGGTGGAAGTGAGCAGCGGCGTGCGCCTGATCGACGACGACCTGCAACACGGCGATGCGCCGCGCGCCGCCGACCAGCGCGCCAGCCTGCCAAAAGGCGTGGAGGCCTACCAGATCGGCGGGCCGCTGTTCTTCGGCGCGGCCAACCGGCTGGACAACCTGCTCGACCAGTTCCTCGAACCGCCGAAGGTGCTGATCCTGCGCATGCGGCTGGTGCCGGTGATCGATGCCAGCGGCGTGCATGCGCTGAAGAAGCTGGCCGAACGCTGCCATCGCAAGGGCATCGTGCTGGTCGTGTCCGGCCTGCAGGAACAACCCAAGCGGGTGATTGCCGACATGCATCTCGACCAGACACCGGGCGAGTTGCACTTCGTCTCCAACTTCGAGCGCGCGGTGAAGCTGGCACGCACCATGGTGGAAGCGCCGGCAGCCTGACGATGCGCATGGCATCCGGCACAATGCCCGCATGCAGACAACTCCCATCGTTTCGGCATTGACCATCGCAGGCAGCGACTCCGGCGGCGGTGCCGGCATCCAGGCCGACCTCAAGACCTTTGCCGCGCATCGCGTACATGGCCTGTCCGCCATCGCCGCACTGACTGCGCAGCACACGCGCGGTGTGACGGCGGTGCATGTGCCGGATGTCGGTTTCCTGCGCGCGCAGATCGACGCCTGCTTCGACGACTTCACGATCGGCGCGGTGAAGATCGGCATGCTCGCCTCGGCCGAAGTCATTGATTGCGTGGCCGACGCACTTGAGGCATGGCCCCAGCGGTCGATGCAGAGCGCGCCAGGGATGGCGCGCGTCGGCGAATCGGAGCCGGACGCGCAGCCTGAGCCGCTGCATCGATCCGGGGCCATGCCGAACAGGATCGCCATTGTGCTCGACCCCGTGATGGTCGCCACCTCTGGTGCGAAATTGCTGGAGGACGATGCGCTGGACGCATTGAAGTTACGCCTGCTGCCGCTGGCTTCGATCATCACGCCGAACATCCCCGAAGCCGAATTGCTCACCGGCATGCAAATCAGCACTGCCGATCACGCGCAGACTGCCATCGACACGCTGCATGCGATGGGCGCATCCACGGTACTGCTCAAGGGCGGGCATCTGGACGAAGGCGAGCGCGTGATCGACCGTTTCGACGATGGCAGCACGCGCCTGCAAATCATCCACCCTCGCCTGCAACTCGACGGCCACGGCACCGGCTGCACGCTGGCCTCGGCGATTGCCGCCAACCTCTGCCTTGGGCTTGCGATGCCGCAGGCGGTGCAGGCCGCGACGGATTACATCGGGCGCGCGCTGCAAGGCGGCTATCGCCCGGGACGCGGCGATGTCGTGGTGCTCGACCACTTCGGCGCGGCACGCTGATGCAGGCCTTGGTACTGCCGGTCGAAACCGGCGACGGCCACCGCGCCGAACTGATCGCGCGCATTCCCGACGCACCGCACATGCGCTTGCTGTGGATGGCCGGCATGGGCCTGCCCGCACGCCACTTCATTCCCTTCGCGGAAGCACTGGCCGCGCGCGGCGTGGCGGTGTTCCTGCACGAATGGCGCGGGATCGGCTCCAGCAACCTGCGTGCGTCGCGGGCGAGCAACTGGGGCTATCGCGAATTGCTGGCCGACATGATGGCAAGCGAGGCCGTGGCCGAAGCGCATGCACCCGGCCTGCCTCGCGTGATCGGCGGGCACAGTCTTGGCGGGCAGTTGTCCTGCTGCCGGCTTGGACTGCAAGCCGATGCAGCGGACGCCGTGTGGCTGGTCGGCAGCGGCTCGCCCTATTGGCCGACGTTTCCCACGCCCACGCGCTGGTGGCTGCCGGTGGTGTATCGCTTTTTTCCGTGGCTGGCACGGCGCTGCGGCTACCTGCCGGGCCGCAGGCTGGGATTTGGCGGCAATGAAGCAGTCGGCGTGATTCAGGACTGGTCGCGCAGCGCATTGTGCGGTCGCTACGCCGCACGCGGCATCGACACCGATCTGGAAGCCGGCATGGCGCGTTTCAGCGGCGACGTGCGGCGGGTGAACTTCCGCGACGACTGGCTGGCACCTGCATCCTCAGGCCAATACCTTGCCGGCAAGCTGTGCAGCGCACAGGCGGAAACGGTGGAGTTGGATGCCGCGACACTCGGCGCAGTGGCCGACCACTATGCGTGGATGAAAGCGCCGGAGGCGGTGGCGGCGTTTCTCGCCAACAACGACAAACCGTAGATGCTGTCGTGCCGAGCAAGCTCGGCATCTACGGAATCAAGATGCACGTAGATGCGGAGCTTGCTCCGCATGATGCAGCACCGTGCCGAGCAAGCTCGGCACCTACGAAATCATGATTGCCCAACGCGATCACACCCGCGCAAACACCAGCGCCGCGTTGGTGCCACCAAAGCCAAAGCTGTTGGACATCACCGTATCCAGCTTCGCGTCGCGGCTTTCGCGCACGATCGGGAAGCCTACGGCGCGTTCGTCCAGTTGTTCGATGTTGGCGGAGCCGGCGATGAAGCCGTCGCGCATCATCAGGATGCTGTAGATCGCTTCGTGGACGCTGGCTGCGCCCAGAGAATGGCCGGACAGTGCCTTGGTCGAGGACAGCGGCGGTACGGCATCGCCAAACACTTCGCGCACGGCACCCAGTTCGGTGATGTCACCCAGCGGGGTCGAAGTGCCGTGGGTGTTGAGGTAATCGATGGGGCGATTAAGTCCTTCCAGCGCCATGCGCATGCAGCGCACCGCGCCTTCGCCGCTGGGTGCGACCATGTCCGCACCGTCGCTGGTCACGCCATAACCGACCAGTTCCGCGTGGATGCGCGCACCACGTGCGACCGCGTGATCCCAGTCTTCCAGCACCAGCATGCCGCCACCGCCGGCGATGACGAAGCCATCGCGGCTCGCATCGTAAGGACGCGAAGCAGTCGCCGGGCTTTCGTTGAAGCCGGTGGACAGCGCGCCCATCGCATCGAACATCACCGTCATCGTCCAGTCGAGGTCTTCGCCACCACCGGCGAACACGATGTCCTGTGCGCCGTGGCGGATCAGGTCAGCCGCCGCGCCGATGCAGTGCGCGGAGGTCGCGCAGGCGGCAGACAGCGAATAGCTGATGCCCCTGATCTTGAACGCGGTGGCGAGGTTGGCCGAGACCGTGGAGCACATCGTGCGCGGCACCATGTACGGGCCGACCTTGCGCACGCCGCGCTCGCGCAGGATGTCGGCGGTTTCCACCTGCCAGCGGCTGGAACCGCCGCCGGAGCCGGCGATCAGGCCGGTGCGCGGATCGCTGACTGCCGCCTCGTCCAGCCCGGCATCGGCGATGGCATCGCGCATCGCCACATAGCTGTAGGCGGCGGCATCGCTCATGAAGCGGCGCAGCTTGCGGTCGATGACGGCATCCAGATCCATGTCCACCGCGCCGCCCACCTGGCTGCGCAGGCCGCGCTCGGCGTGGTCGGGCAGGAAGCGGGTGCCGGCGCGCCCGGCGCGCAGCGATGCGGAAACGGTGTCCAGCTCATTGCCGAGGCAGGAGGCGATCCCCATGCCGGTGATGGCGATGCGACGGGTCATGCTCAGAAGTCCTGGGTGGAAGTGAACAGGCCCACGCGCAGATCCGTGGCCGAGTAGATCTCGCGGCCATCGACCAGCATGCGCCCGTCACCCTGCGCCATCACCAGCTTGCGGTTGATGACACGGTTGATGTCGATTTCGTAAGTGACCAGCTTCGCCGTGGGCAGCACCTGCCCGGTGAACTTGACCTCGCTGCAGCCCAATGCACGGCCACGGCCTGGCGCACCCAGCCAGGTCAGGTAGAAGCCGACCAGTTGCCACATCGCATCCAGCCCAAGGCAGCCGGGCATCACCGGGTCGCCGATGAAATGGCACTGGAAGAACCAGAGATCGGGATGGATGTCGAGCTCGGCACGGATCAGCCCTTTGCCGTGGCTGCCGCCGTTGTCATTGATTTCCACGATGCGGTCGAACATCAGCATCGGATCGTTGGGCAAACGTGCATCGCTGGAAGCGAACAGTTCGCCCCGAGCGCTGGCATGCAACTGCACGCGGGTGAACGATGAAGCGCGGGTCATGGACTGGCCCAAGGAGAAGTGAAAGCCGATTCTAAGCACGACAGCCACGACATACCTACACGTATGTCCTGAATGGACATGCGCCGACATGAGCAAGTGACGTTCCGGAATCGCATCGAAGGCAGCAAAGACAACGTTGTCGTATTAAGCTTGCGGGATTGCACACTGCCGGAATCGATCTCGTGACGCATGCCGCGCCCGCCTCGCTGCTGACCATTTTCGGCGCCACTGGCGACCTCGCCCGGCGCATGCTGCTGCCCTCGCTGTACAGCCTGCAGGCCGAACACCTGCTGCCGCCCGGTATGCGCATCCTCGGCACCGCGCGCAGCACGCTTGATCGCGACGCTTTCGCCAACATGGTGGCCGCAAGCGTGGCCGAGCGCATTCCCGGTGCGGAACACAACGAAGCCGCCCTGCGCGGCCTGCTGGAACGGCTGGACTATCAAGCCGCCAGCGCGGACGACGATGCTTCGATGGCAGCACTTGCCGCGAAGGTGGAAGCATTGCGCAATGGCGACGTGCTCTATCACATGAGCACCGCGCCGCGTTTCTACGGCCCGGCCTGCCAGGCGCTGGCCGCACATGGTGTTGCGGGCGCCGGCACCCGCGTGATGCTGGAGAAGCCGATCGGCAAGGATCTGGCGTCCTCGATTGCCATCAATGACAGCGTTGCCATGGCCTTCGACGAGGAGCGCATCTACCGCACCGACCATTACCTCGGCAAGGAAGGCGTGCAGAACCTGATCGCGCTGCGCTTCGGCAACGTGATGTTCGAACCGCTGTGGAACGCGCGCCATATCGAGCAGGTGCAGATCACCGTGGGCGAAACCGTCGGCGTGGAAGGCCGTGGCGATTACTACGACGAATCCGGCGCGATGCGCGACATGCTGCAGAACCACCTGCTGCAACTGCTGTGCCTGGTGGCGATGGAGCCGCCTGCGCGCTTCGACCCCAGCGCCGTGCGCAACGAGAAGATCAAGGTGCTGCGCTCGCTGCGCCCGATTGGCCGCGAACAGGTCGCCAGCGAATCGGTGGCCGGCCAGTACACGGCAGGCGCGATTGATGGCGTGGCGGTGCCCGGCTATGCCGACGAGCTGGGCCGCGCCAGCCGCACCGAAACCTTCGTCGCCCTGCGCGCGCACGTGGACAACTGGCGCTGGTCCGGCGTGCCGTTCTACCTGCGCACCGGCAAGCGCCTGCCCTCGCGCAGCACCGAGATCTACATCCAGTTCCGCAAGGTGCCGTATTCGATCTTCGGCGGCCACGCGGCGGCGGACATGCAGCCCAATGGTTTGCTCATCAAGCTGCAACCGGAGGAGCGCATCGAACTGCACCTGATGGCAAAGACGCCGGGGCTGGACCGCCACGGCCTGCGCCTGTCGCAGGTCGGGCTGGATCTGGATTTCCACGAGGAGTTCGCCAACCAGCGCAAGCGCATCGCCTACGAACGCCTGTATCTGGACGCCATCGAAGGCAACGGCACACTGTTCGTGCGCCGTGACGAAACCGAAGCCGCATGGCAGTGGGTCGATGCCATCGCCGACGGCTGGCGCAATGCCGGCATCGTGCCCAAGCCCTACCCCGCAGGCACCTGGGGCCCGGCGGCGGCACTGTCACTGGCCGAGCGCCACGGCCACAGCTGGCGCGAATGATGGGCTGGATCGAACACGATCATGCCGATACCGGCGCGCTGGTCGCGCAGGTTTCCGCCGCGTTCGAAACCGCCTGCCGCAGCGCCATCCGCGAGCGCGGGCAAACGTGGCTGGCATTGGCCGGTGGTCGCACGCCGCTACCGGTGTATGCGCATCTGGCACATGCCGGGCTGGATGGCGTGGTCAGCGCCATTCCCACCGATGAACGCTGCGTGCCGCATGACCATGCCGCCTGCAACCTGCGCAACCTGCGCGATGCGTTTGATCGTCATTCCCGCGAAGGCGGGAATCCATGGACGTTGGATCTTCAAAAAGCAAAGTCCTTGGATTCCCGCCTTCGCGGGAATGACGAGCTGGAACTTCGCGGGAATGACGACAAGGGCTATGTCCAACAGCCTCGCACCAACATCATCGTCAACGCGATCACCCGCGAAGATGGCGATGTCGAAGCCTCGCTGGCGCAGGCACGTGCGCTGCTGGCACTGAACCCGCAACCCTTCGACGCCGTGCTGCTGGGCATGGGCGCGGACGGCCACTTCGCCTCGCTGTTCCCCGGCGCGGCCAATCTTGCCGAAGGCCTTGCGCAGGACAGCGGCCTTGATGCCATCGCCACCCTGCCCGACCCGCTGCCGCCGGAAGCGCCGTTCGCGCGGATCAGCCTGACCTTGCCGCGCCTGCTGCGCGCGCGCGACATCCATCTGGTCGTCACCGGCGAGGACAAGCGCCGTATCCTGCGTGACGTGCAGCGTGATGCCGCAGCGCCCTATCCGGTCGCCGCGCTGCTGCACGCCGGCCCGCAAATCCACATCCACTGGAGTCCGTAGCCAGATGCCCCTGCATCCCGCCATCGAACGTGTCACCGCCCGCATCGCAGGGCGCAGCAGCAAACTGCGCAGCGACTATCTGGCACGGATGGATGCAGCGCGCGAAGCCGGCCCGGCCCGGCGCGAACTGAGTTGCGGCAACCTGGCCCATGGCTTTGCCGCTTCGGGCATCGACAAGCCGATGCTGCGTGACGGCGCGGGCGGCAACATCGGGATAGTGACGGCCTACAACGACATGCTCTCGGCGCACCAGCCGATGGAGCAGTACCCCAGTCTGATCCGCATGGCCGCGCGCAATGCCGGCGGCAGTGCGCAGGTGGCAGGCGGCGTGCCGGCGATGTGCGATGGCGTGACCCAGGGCCGCGCCGGCATGGAGTTGTCGCTGTTCTCGCGCGATGCGATTGCACTTGCCACGGCGGTATCGCTGTCGCACGACATGTTCGACGCCGTGCTCTGCCTTGGCGTGTGCGACAAGATCGTGCCGGGGCTGCTGATCGGCGCACTGAGCTACGGCCACCTGCCCACCCTCTTCGTGCCGGCGGGGCCGATGCCTTCCGGCATCCCCAACAAGCAGAAGGCCGAGGTGCGGCAGCGCTACGCGCTGGGCCAGGCCACGCGCGAGGAACTGCTGGAGGCCGAAGCCGCGTCCTATCACTCGGCCGGCACCTGCACTTTCTACGGCACCGCTAATTCCAACCAGATGCTGATGGAAGTGATGGGCCTGCACATGCCGGGCAGCGCCTTCGTGCCACCGAACACGCCGCTGCGCGATGCGCTGACCGTCGCCGCCGCCGAGCAAGCGCTGCGCATCACCGCGCTGGGCAACGGCTATCGTCCGCTGGCGCGCACCGTCGATGAAAAAGCCATCGTCAATGCCATGGCCGGGCTGGCCGCAACCGGCGGCTCCACCAACCACGCGCTGCATCTGGTCGCCATCGCGCGCGCGGCGGGCATCGTCATCGACTGGACGGATCTGGACGAAGTCTCGCGCGCAACGCCGCTGCTGGCGCGCGTATATCCGAATGGTTCTGCCGACGTGAATCATTTCGAAGCCGCAGGCGGGCTTGGCCTGGTCATCAACGAACTGCTGGATGCCGGCCTGCTGCACGAAGACATCGCCTGCGTGCATGGCGGCAACCTGCGCCAGCAGGCAAAACAGCCGTGGCTGGAAGATGGCCTGAAGCTGGGCTGGCGCGATGCACCCGCACGCCCACTGGACGATGCGGTGGTGCGCACCGCCGCTGCACCGTTCGACAGCGAAGGTGGCCTGCGCTGCCTGCAAGGCAATCTGGGCCGCGCGGTCGCCAAGATTTCCGCCGTCGCGCCGGAGTTCCGCAGGCATGAAGCACCGGCGCGCATCTTCGAATCACAGGATGCGCTGCTGGCCGCGTTCAAGGCTGGCGAACTGGACAAGCGCGATGGCTTCGACGGTGACTTCATCGCAGTCGTGCGCGGCCAGGGCCCACGCGCCAACGGCATGCCGGAACTGCACAAGCTCACGCCAACACTTGCCGCCTTGCAGGATCGCGGCCAGCGCGTCGCCCTGCTCACCGACGGGCGCATGTCCGGCGCTTCGGGCAAGGTGCTGGCGGCGATCCACGTCACCCCGGAAGCAGCAGATGCCGGCGCGCTGGCCAAGCTGCGCGAAGGCGACATGATCCGCATCGACGCCGATGCCGGCACCATGGACGCACTGGTCGATGCCGCCGAATGGAACGCGCGCGACGCGGTGAAGCCCGCGCTTGCCGGCAATCGCACGGGCCACGGGCGCGAATTGTTCGGCCTGATGCGCAAACAAGTGGGCTCCGCCGAACAGGGTGCGTGTTCACTGTTCATTGATGAGGATGCGGCATGAGCGACACCCTTGCACTGGTCGGCGACATCGGCGGCACCAATGCGCGCTTCGCGCTGACCGACCTGGCATCGCCCAATATCGAGCTCATGGAATCGAAGTCGCTGCCGAACGCCGACTTCGCCAGCATGCAGCACGCCATCGAACACTACCTGTCCGGCGTCAGCGGCAAACCCACGCGCGCCGCGCTGGCGGTGGCCTGCCCGGTGGGCACGGATGAAATCCGCCTGACCAACCGCGCGTGGTCATTCAGCCGCAGCGAACTGCAACGCACGCTGGGCCTGTCCGAACTGCGCATGCTCAACGACTTCGGCGCGGTGGCATGGGCCATTCCCGCGCTGGATGCCGAACACATGGTCACCCTGCACGGTACGCTGGAACAGCCGCTGCGCGGCCCGATCAGCGTACTCGGCCCCGGCACCGGCCTTGGCGTTGCGCTGCTGGTCGGCTCGCAACAGCACGGTTGGCATGCGGTGGAAACCGAAGGCGGGCATGTCGGCTTCTCGCCCGTCGGCGACGAGGAACGCGCGATCGCGGCATGGCTCACCACGCAGCACGGGCGCACCTCCACCGAACGCCTGCTGTGCGGCAAGGGGCTTTCGGAAATCGATCTTGTCCTGCGCGGCGCAGCGCCCGTCGTGCCCGGCGTCCACCTGCTGCCCGGCGAAAGCAGCCTGCTGCACCCGCCGCAACTGCGCGATCCGGCGGAGATCGTCGCTGCGGCGCTGGAAGGCCATGACCACGCCGCACGCCGCACGCTGGCACGCTTCTGCTCGGTGCTGGGCAGCGTGGCCGGCGACTGCGCACTGATCCACGGCGCACGCACCGTGGTGATCGCCGGCGGCATCATCCCGCGCTTCATTCCGTTCCTGCGCGCCAGCGCCTTCCGCGAGCGCTTCCTCGCCAAGGGCCGCATGGCAGCGCTGCTGGAATCGGTGCCGATCCACGTCATCACCCACCCCCACCCCGGCCTGCTCGGTGCGGCCACCGCCCTGCGCGCCAAGGACCTGTAAGCCATGCTCGATACCGAACGCCACAGCCAACTCGTCGATGCCGTTTTCGCACTTGCACCGGTGATCCCGGTGCTGGCCATCGACCGCATCGAGGACGCCGTGCCGCTGTGCCGCGCGCTGGTCAACAACGGCCTGCCGGTGCTGGAAATCACCCTGCGCACCGCCTGCGCACTGGACGCCATCGCACAGGTCGCGCGTGAACTGCCGAACGCCTGCGTCGGCGCAGGCACCGTGCTCAACGCCACCGACCTTGCAAACGTGGAAGCGGCAGGCGCGCGCTTCGCCATCTCGCCCGGCGTCACCGACACGCTCTACAACGCGGCGAAAACCAGCGGCGTGCCGCTGATCCCCGGCATCGCCACCGCAGGCGAATTGATGCGCGGACTGGAACATGGCTGGCGGCGCTTCAAGTTCTTCCCGGCCGAAGCCAGCGGCGGCGTGGCCGCGCTCAAGGGCTTCGCCGGCCCGCTGCCGATGGCGCGCTTCTGCCCCACCGGCGGCATCGACGCCGCCAAGGCACCGGCCTACCTGGCGCTGCCCAACGTCGCCTGCGTGGGCGGCTCGTGGATGCTGCCGTCTGATGCCATCAAGGCCGGCGATTGGGAGCGCATCGGCAAGCTGGCTGCCGAGGCCGCTGCACTACCTCGCTGATCGACATTCAAAATCGTTCAACCAATGCCGGCCTCGCGCCGGCATTTTTATGCCTGCAAGAAAAACCCCTGCCTCTTTCGAGGCAGGGGCCTGGTTTGCCAACCGGGAGGGATGGGCAATCAGAACTTGTAGCTGAAACCGATCAGCGTGGTGCGACCGTATTCCCAGTACGTGGTCGGTCCCTGCGGCAGCGAGCGGGTGAACGGCTCGTCGCCGATATTGGCAACCTGCAAATACAGGGACAGGCCTTCCAGCGCACCGTCACCGAAGCTGTAGCTGACCTGCGCGTCCTGCACCAGCTCGCCATCGATCCACTCGGGATTGATGGTGCCTTCGTAGTTGCGGATGCCGCCGACGTAGCGGGAACGCTTGCGGGCGTTGTAGCGCAGGGCGAAGCCGGCACGCTCGTAGTACACGGAGCCACTGGCCACCGTCCTCGACAGGCCCGGCAGCGGGTAGGAGTTCGGATCATCCGGGTTCATGCGGATGCCACTTC
Source organism: Thermomonas sp. (assembly GCF_047606765.1). Taxonomy (GTDB): domain Bacteria; phylum Pseudomonadota; class Gammaproteobacteria; order Xanthomonadales; family Xanthomonadaceae; genus Thermomonas. The sequence continues at coordinate 15,608 of NZ_JASGED010000092.1, forward strand.
TGGTGTCGGAATAGCTGGCCATGAAGCCCAGGCCATTCAGCGGCGCCCACAGCAGATCCAGCGGCACCGACAGCGTGGCCTCGACGCCCTTGATCGATCCGTTCTTGCCGTTCACCGGCTGCGAAATCTGGCCAACGGTCGTTGTCGGATAGTTGGTCTGGCCCGACACCTCCGGCGGCAACGGCAGCCCGGCGAAGTCGAACGACACGGTCTGGTTCCACACATAGCTGACCAGATCCTTGTAGAAATACGCCAGCCCCAGATAGCCACGGTTGCCAGCCTTGGTGCTGAAATATTTTTCCAGCGACAGGTCATAGGCATTGGCCAGCCACGGGCGCAGCGCCGGATTGCCACCGCTACCGGACCAGATCGGCGGCGTAGTCAAGCAATCGGCGGTGCATACGCCGACGCTCATGCCACCACGCATGTCGCTCATCGATGGGCGCATGGTCTGGCGCGCAGCGGCAAAGCGCAGGCTGGTTTCCGACAGGAACTCCCAGGACAGGTTCAGGCTGGGCAGGAAGTGGCCGTACTTGTCGCCGTAGCTGGTGAGCCCGCCAATGACGGTCGTGCCTGCGTTGGTGAACTGGGTCCAGCCCTCGCCATGCTGGTCGGCCTGCACGTACTGGAAGCCGACGTTGCCGCGCAGCGGCTTGCCGCCCAGATCGGTATCGATATTGGCCTGGAAGTAGGCCGTGGTCAGCTTTTCCTCCACGTCCCAACTCTTGCCCCAGAACCAGTCCAGCGGCGAATCGATGATGTTCCAGGTGCCCGCCGCCACCATCGCATCCGCGTCGTAAATGGCCAGCTTGTCGATGCCACCCACGCCGAAGTCGATGACCGTGCCCTCGAATGGCACGAACTCGGCCATACCGCCGGTGCAATCCACCAGGCACAGGCGCGCCTCGTAGTCGGTCTTGAACTTGCTGCGCTTGGTGAAGTTCAGGCCGAAGTCGATGCTGCTGAACGCACCGTCATCGAAGCTGCGCACCAGGTTCACGCGCACCGCCTGAATCTTGTCCTCGACGTTGAAGTCCTTGTAGTAGCCGCCCTGTCCACCCCAATCCGGTACGCCGCGGATCACCAGATTGTTCGGGTCGCCAAGGTCAACGCCGAACTCGTAGTTGTAGAACATCCCGCTGGGATCCAGCTCGAAATGCATCGTGGTGGTGCCGTCCGCGATGCCGGCGTAGGACTCGATGTTCTTGTAGTTGTTGCGGGCGCGGGAGTAGGACAGATCCGCGTTCAGCGTCCAGTTTTCGTTGAGGTTGAACTTGTTGTTGAAGCCAACCGAATCCAGCCGGCTCTTGGTGGGGTTGCTGTCCATCTTGATGACCGGATACACGCCCGTCCAGTCCGAGGAAGTTACTGTGCCGCCGTTGGACGTCCAGCCCGGCTCCACATTCGTCCCCCCCCCCACTCGGTCCAGAACTCGGTGCCGGTCTTGATTTCGGCCCGCTCGTACTTGGAGTACATCCAGTCAACGGTGCCTTCCCAGAAATCGTTCGGGCGCAGTTGCAGGGTGGCCATCAGGCCGTCGCGCTTGTTGTCCACGTTGAACTTGTAGAACTTGGAACCGCCGATGATCTGCAGAGTGGGATCACCCTTCGAGAAAGCGGTATAGCCCCACGGCTCGTTCTGGTAGCCTGGTTGCGGGCTGTCCATGTGCGCGAAACCGATCGCAAGACCCACCTTCCCATCGGCAAACTGGTCGATGTAGGAAAGGTTGTAGCGGTAGCCGGTTTCTTCCTGGCCGCGAATCTTGTTCTGGTCGTAGCGCGCACCGAATGAAACCTGTCGCTCGTCATAGTCCAGCGGGCGCACGGTACGCAGATCAACAGTGCCGGACAGGCCTTGCCCAACCAGCTTGGCATCCGGCGTTTTATAGACCACCACCGAGCTGAGCAGTTCGGACGGGTACTGGTCGAACTCCACGCTGCGGCTGTCGGAGGTGGTGGCCTGCTCGCGCCCGTTCAACGTGGTGGCGGCGAAGTTGCCATCAAAGCCACGGATGTTGATCTGTGCGGCGCGACCACGCTCACGCTGCGCGGTCAGGCCCGGCAGGCGCGCAAGCGAGTCGGCAATGGACTGGTCGGGCAGCTTGCCGATGTCCTCGGCGGAAACGGCCTCGACGATGGAGGTCGATTCCTGCTTCAAGTCCATCGCGCGTTCGATCGCGCCACGGATGCCGGTGACAGTCACCTTGTCCAGGGTCTTCGCATCCTCGGCTTTCTTCTTCGCCGCTGCCGCATCTTCCTCGGTCTGGTCCGCAGGCTGCGCCGACTGCGCATGCACCTGGGCCGTCAACATCATCGTGGCCGTCGCCAGCGCGACGCTCAACAGATTCCGCTTCAACTGCACCATCTTCCCCTCCGGAAGTCTCTCGATTGTGGTCGGACGATCACTTGCCGCCCGCTCCGTGCCGTGTTCACGGGCATGCCGTTCACGAACGGCGCGATGGTAGTCCCGGCTGTCAACGGCGATGCCAGGCTGCATACGTATTCATCACGGCAGCGCCCGAAAACCGCATCACAGCGCGCTTATGCGGGCACGCGCACATGCGGCAACGCAATCAGGCACGAAGGCATGCGCAGGCAAACGGCATGATTTTTCTGCAACGCAACACACGCCAGCGCCCTCGCCCCACAGGCATCTCAATCGCACGGTACGCCAAGCAGGAAACGCAGCGTCTGATCCACGCGCGCGCGCCATGCCTGTTCGTCATGGGCCGCGCCTTCGTACACGCGGCTTTCCCAATCGCGCCCCTGCACCCAGCCTGCGGCGTGCATCGCCGCATCCATGCGTTGCTGGTAAGGCGCATAACCTGCATCCAGCGTGGCGGTGCCGTGATCGAACCAGATGCGATGCGTTCCCGCTTTCGGTAAATGCCCGGACAACCAATCGACCATCGCGCCATCGCCCGCAGGCCAGTGCGTGGACACCGCGCCTGCACTGCCGAACACCTGCGGATACTTCGCCAGTGCATACAGCGAGATCAGCCCGCCCATGCTGGAACCCATGACCGCCGTGTCCTCGCGCCCCGGCAGCGTGCGATAGCGCGCGTCGATGAAGGGCTTCAATTCCTCGACGATAAAGCGCAGGTAGTCATCCGAAATCAATGCCGCACGCGGCACCGATGGAAACCAGTCCACGCCGGTCGGTATCTGCTCCCCCTCGCCCACCTGCGGCATGTATTCCTCGAAGCGGCGTGCGGTGTTCCACACGCCCACCACGATGGCTTCACGCACCGCGCCTTCGGCGATCAACCGGGTCATCGCGCCATCCACATCCCAGTCACCGTGGCCGGACACCAGCGACGGATCGAACAGGTTCTGGCCGTCGTGCATGTACAGCACCGGATAGCGGCGATCCGGATTGGCTGCATACGAAGGCGGCAGCCACACGTCCACGTTACGCGCGGCAACATGGCGTGAAGGCACGTCCTGCCAGCTTTCCACCGAACCGGTCACCTGCCCCAGCGCAGGTGCATGCACGGCATAGGCCCAGCGCAGGAATGCCGGCAGCATTCGCGCCCAGCTGGGCTGGTCGTGACGACCGCCTTGCAGCAGGTACAAGGTGGCGGCATCGTGCGACGGCGTGCGCGCACCATCCATGTTGGCGCTGTAGCCAAGCTGGCGCAGGCCCTTGTGCGGCGCACCCTGCGCATCCTGCCAGCCTTCGATCAAATCGCGCGTATCGTCCAGCACATCGATGATGCCGTCACCATCGCGGTCATCGGTTTCCTCAAGGCTGCCCGCCGCGAAGAAAAGTTTCGGGCGCGCCAGCGGCGGGTGTTCTTCCACCAGCGCATGCGCGATGCGCGAGGACTGCACGGCATCGCTGCTGCCGGTTTCGCGCGACAGCCAGAACGAGGGCGAGAACGCGCCAATCCGCCCGAACAGTTCCGGGTACTGCCAGCCGATGCCAAATGCACTTGCCGCACCCAGCGACCAGCCCAGCACTGCGCGTCCATCGGCGCGGGCAACCGTGCGATAGCGCGAATCGATTTCCGGCACCAGCGTTTGCGTCAGCCACTTCGCATAGAGATGCGCATTGCTTCCCACCACACCATATTTGGTCGGCGCGCTGATGGCCTCGTCCTTCGCGCGATCAAACAGACCATAGCCGGCCATCCGATCCGGCGGCATGTCGATGGCAACGACGATGACCGGGCGGATCACGCCGCGTGCGTACAGGCGTTCCAGTGTCGCCTGCATGCCCACCGCATCCATGTCCTGCCCGTCATTGACATACAGCACATCAAAACGGGCTTGAGCCGCGTCATAGCCCGGCGGCAGATAAACGCGCACGCGGATCGGTTTGTCCGACAGGCCGGGCGCGGCGGGTTCCAGCGTATCGATGCGGATGCCCTGCGCCTGTGCCAGCGCGCACGCCAGCAGCAGGCAGAGCATCACGATCAGGCGCATGGCATCACCCTTCGATGGGCACGAAGCGCACTGCCGCACCGCCGCCACCGGCCAGCCACAGCTTCAATGCATCGCCGCGCGTGACGGTTTTTTCCTCACGCACGAAGCGGAAGCGCGCATCGCCCTTCCAGTCCGCGCCTTCGCCATCGCGATAAATCTCCGCGCGATAGCGCTTGCCGGGATCAAGGAACTCCAGCGGCAATTCCAGCGTGCGCGGGTTGCGGTCGTTGATCGCGCCGATGAACCAGTCCTCGCCACCACGCTGCTTGCGGGCGATGGCGGCGTACTCGCCCACCTCACCTGCCAGCATGCGGCTTTCATCCCAATCCACCGCCACGTCCTTGATGAACTGGAAGGCGTCGGGATAGCGCGCGTAGTGTTCAGGCAAGTCTGCTGCCATCTGGATCGGGCTGTACAGCGCGACATACAGCGCAAGCTGGCGCGCCTGCGTGCTGCCGATTTCCTGCCCGTTCCTGCCAGTCAGGCTGAGCACGCCCGGCGTGTAATCCATCGGCCCGGCCAGCATGCGGGTGAAGACCAGCGTGACCTCGTGCTCCGGCGGATTGGGCGGATTACCCCATGCGTTGAACTCCTGCCCGCGCGCACCTTCGCGCGAGATCCAGTTCGGCCAGGTGCGGCGCAGGCCGGTGTCCTTGATCGGCTCGTGCGCATTGATCGCAACGTGGTGCTTTGCCGCTTCCTGCACCACGCGCAGATGATGGCCGCTCATCCACTGACCTTCGTGCCATTCGCGCAGCACCGGGCCTTTCGGTGCGTCCTGCCGTTCGATCTGGCCGGCATCGCAGACATAGCCGGTTTTCACTGCGTCGATGCCGAGCGAATCGAACAAGGCGAACGCCTCGCCCATCTGGCGCTCGTAATGGCTGACCGCGCAGCCGGTTTCATGATGGCCGATCAGATGCACACCCTTGGACTTGGCATGGGCGGCAAGCGCCTTCAGGTCGTAGTCCTTTGTTGGCTTGCGGAAATCGAAGCCCCAGCCGTTCGCAAACCAGTCGCCATCCCAACCCACGTTCCAGCCTTCCACCAGCACGCCACGGAAGCCGTTTTCGGCGGCGAAGTCGATATAGCGCTTGGTGTTCGCCGTGGTCGCGCCGTGCTTCGCACCCGTCGCCCAAGTTTCGGTGTCCAGATGCAGCGACCACCACACACCGACGTACTTCGACGGCTTGAACCAGCTCACGTCGCCAAGCTTGTTCGGCTCGTTGAGGTTGAGGATCAGGTTGGATTCGACCAGCCCGCCAGCCTTCTCGCTGATCGCGATGGTGCGCCACGGCGTGGTGAACGGCGTCTTGCGCACCACCGGCACCGGGCTGCCCGGCGTGAGCATGGCGCGCAGTGCGCCGTTGTCGCCACGCATCAGGTTCATGCCGGCATAGTCGATCAACGCGGCTTCATGGATGCTCAGGTGCAGGCCATCGTCGGTGCGCAGGGTGATCGGCGTTTGCGCCACGCCGACTTCCTTCAGTGGCGTGCGGTGATAGAGGTATTCCTCACGGTTCCATTCCAGCGCGGTCAGCCACCACGCAGTGGCTGGACGGGCAACGGAAAACTCGGTCAACTCCTGCACGATCTGCGCCTCGGCGAGCTTCGGCTGCGCAGGCACGTCATAGCGGAAGCCGACGCCATCATCGAACACGCGGAACACCACGTCGAAGCGGCGCTTGTCGTAGTCCTTCTCGCTGAAGCTGGCACGCAGTTCGTTGTAATGCTCGCGCACGAAGCGGCGCTCGCCCCAGGGCTGCTCCCATGTTTCATCGAAGCTGCGCGCCGCCTGCCCGTCGAGCTGCAGGTTGCGCAGCAACTGCCGGCCATTGCGGAAGATGAAGCCAAGGCGTGAATCATCGATGACCGGCTTGCCATCGCGCAGCACGCGGTAGGCAAGACGCCCTTCGGGATTGAGGTCGAGCTGGACGACGATGCGGCCATCCGGCGAGGCAGCCTGCGCCACCTGTTCGGCATGTGCGATGCCGGGCTGCAATGCAGCGACGAAGAGCAGCACGATGTTCGACAGTTTCATTCGAATAGTCCTCGGCTCGTCATTCAGTCAACAGCGCGAATGCAGCGCCGCGTGGCGGGAAGTGCAGCACGCCATCCACCCGCGATGCCTGCACCACGCCCGGCGCATCCAGTGCGGTTATCGATGCCGGCGCCTGCCATTCCACTGTCTCGCCGGAAAGATTGAACGCAACCAGCACCCGCTGATCTTCGTGTTCCCGCACGAAGGCAAGCACCTGCTCCGGCGCATCGAGGAAACGGATCGAACCATGCACCAGCGCCGGCTGTGTCTTGCGCCAATGCAGGAAAGCACGCGCGGCGTTCAGCACCGATGCCGCGTTGTTTTCCTGCGCGGCGACATTGCGTGCGCGATGCGATGCCGGCACTGGCAGCCACGGCGTTCCACTGCTGAAACCGGCGTTGTCGCCATCGTTCCACGGCATCGGCGTGCGGCAACCATCGCGGCCCTTGAAGTTCGGCCAGAAGGTCTTGCCATAGGGGTCCTGCAACGCCTCGAATGGCACGTCGGCTTCAGGCAGGCCGAGTTCCTCGCCCTGATACAGGCAGACCGAACCGCGCAGCGAACACACCAGCGCGACAAGCTGCTTCGCCAGTGCATCGCCCGCATCCGCGCCGCCCCAGCGCGTGATGGCGCGTTGCACGTCGTGATTGGAAATGGCCCAGCACGGCCAGCCTTCCGTCATCTTTGCTTCCAGCGCTTCCACCGTGCCACGGATGTAAGCCGGGCTGCTGTCATCGACCAGCAGCTCGAAGCTGTAGCCCATGTGCAGGCGGCGCTCATTGCAGTATTCGGCGGTGGTGGCAAGCGAATCTTCCGAGGAGATTTCGCCCAGCGCGCCAACATCCGGATAGCGATCCATCAGCGCGCGCAGCTCCTCCAGCAGGCCGATGTTCTCCGGCTGGGTATTGTTGAAGTAGTGGTACTGGAAGGCATACGGATTGTCCGGGCTGAAACCGCGCCCGGTGCGCAGCTCCGGCGGCTTGGGTGGGTTGTCGCGCAATTGCGCGTCGTGATACGGGAAGTTGACCGAATCCAGGCGGAAGCCATCCACGCCGCGATCCAGCCAGAACTTCAGGCCATCAAGCTGGGCTGCACGCACGTCCGGATTGTGGAAGTTGAGCTGCGGCTGCGAGCTCAGGAAGTTGTGCAGGTAGTACTGCCCGCGACGCGGCTCCCATTTCCACGCCATGCCGCCGAAGATCGACAGCCAGTTGTTGGGCGGCGTGCCGTCGGGCTTGGCATCCACCCAGACGAACCAGTCTGCCTTCGGGTTGTCGCGGCTCTGCCGGCTTTCGATGAACCATGCGTGCTGGTCGGAGCAGTGGCTCAGCACCTGGTCGATCATCACCTTCAGGCCAAGCGCATGCGCCTTTTCCAGCAGCGCATCGAAATCCGCCAGCGTGCCGAACATCGGGTCAACATCGCGGAAGTCGGCAATGTCGTAGCCGAAGTCGGCCATTGGTGACTTGAAGAATGGCGAGACCCAGATCGCATCGACACCAAGCGATGCGATGTAATCAAGACGCGCAATGATGCCTGGCAAGTCGCCAACGCCATCGCCATTCGTATCCAGGAAGCTGCGTGGGTAGATCTGGTAGATCACCGCACCGCGCCACCATGACTGCAACGTCATTGCACATCCACCATCGTCTTCGAATGGCGCGGACTATGCCGTTGCCACGCAGGCTCGGCAGCACCGCAACACTTGAATACGTTTACATGCACAACACCCCCGCAATGCACGGCGAATATGCGGCGCTGCATCACGACTCGCGTCTTTGCCTGCATCACACTGCGCGCACTTCAACGCTTGACGATGACGGGGAACGCATGGCTTCCAAACCACAATTTTCGTTCTGGCAAATCTGGAACATGTGTTTCGGCTTCCTCGGCATCCAGTTTGGTTTCGCGCTGCAAAACGCCAACGTCAGCCGCATCTTCCAGACGCTGGGCGCGGACATGGAACAAGTGCCGGGCCTGTGGATCGCAGCGCCGCTGACTGGCCTGCTGGTGCAGCCGGTGATCGGCTACTTCTCCGACCGCACATGGACACGGCTGGGCCGGCGGCGTCCGTATTTTTTGTGGGGCGCGATCTTTTCGACGGTGGCACTGCTGGCGATGCCCAACTCGCCGGAATTGTGGATCGCTGCCGGCACGTTGTGGTTGCTTGATGCCTCGCTTAACGTATCGATGGAACCGTTCCGCGCCTTCGTGGGTGACCAGCTTTCGCCGCGCCAGCGCCCCACCGGCTATGCGATGCAGAGCTTCTTCATCGGCGTGGGTTCCGTCGTTGCCAGCCTGCTGCCGTGGCTGCTGGCGAAGGCCGGCGTTGCCAATACCGCTGCCGCTGGCGAAGTGCCGGATACCGTGCGCTACGCCTTCTATGCCGGCGGTGCGGTGCTGTTGCTGGCGATCCTGTGGACGATCCTGCGCACCCGCGAATACCCGCCGGAGGTGTTGCAGTCATTCGAGGATGCCGAGCCTGCGGAAAAGCGCAGCAGCATCCCGAAGCTGCCTTCTGCCAACGGCGGCTTGCCGTGGCTGCTGGTGGGGCTTGCCGGCATCGCGGCGGTCAGGTTTTTCGGCTGGGACAAATTGCTGTACGTGCTGGCTGCATTGCCGCTGTCCTATGGACTGCTGCGCTTGGTTGCACCAAGGCTGTCACGTGATTCGATGCTGGCCGCGTTGACCGCCGACCTGCACGACATGCCGGACACGATGCGACGGCTGGCCGTGGTGCAGTTCTTCTCGTGGTTCGGCCTGTTCTGCATGTGGATCTACACCACCTCCGCCGTCACCAAGCTGCACTACGGCACCACCGACACCGCATCGGCAGCGTGGAATGAGGGCGCAAACTGGGTGGGCGTGTTGTTTGCGGCCTACAACGGTTTCGCCGCGCTGGCCGCGATTGCAATCCCGTGGATGGCACGCCGCTTCGGCCTGCGCGCCACCCATCTGTTCAACGTGGTGCTGGGCGGGTTGGGCCTGCTTTCCATCGCGCTGATCCGCGACCCGCAGTGGTTGATGCTGTCGATGGTCGGGATCGGATTTGCATGGGCATCGATCCTGTCCATTCCCTATGCGCTGCTGTCCGACAGCGTGCCAGCGGCAAAGATGGGCGTCTATATGGGCATCTTCAATTTCTTCATCGTGATCCCGCAGCTGGTCGCGGTCAGCACGCTCGGCTTCCTGCTGGCGAAGGTGCTGGGCGGTGAACCGGCCCGCGTGCTGATGCTGGGCGGTGCCAGCCTGATTCTCTCCGGCCTGTGCGTGCTGCTGGTGCGCAGGCCCGCCCCGCAAGCTGCCTGAGGAAACCCGCATGCGCCTGTCCCGCACCCTGCTCGCCCTTGCCTTTGCTGCCGTGCTTTGCGGCTGTGACCGCGCGCCTTCGACAAGCGCGCCTGCAACCAGTGCGCCCGCTCCCGCGCAGGAGTACTACGGCACGCTGGAACCGTTCGCCAGCCAGGCCGTGTATTTCGTCGTCACCGATCGCTTCGTCAACGGCGACACGACCAATGACCATCGCGACCAGGGCACCTTCGACATCCCGCTTGCACCTTGCGATGGCGTGATCGACAACATTGGCTACCTTGGCGGTGACTTCAAGGGCATCGCCGACAATCTCGACTACATCCGCGAGATGGGCTTCAGCGCGATCTGGATCACGCCCATCGTGGACAACCCGGACGAGCCCTTCAGCGGCGGCACGCCTCCGGGCTGCAACAGTTCCCTCAGCGACAAGGGCAAGACCGGTTATCACGGCTACTGGGGCGTGAACTTCTACAAGCTGGACGAACACCTGCCCAGTCCCGGCCTGGATTTCACCGGGCTTGCGAATGCGGTGCATGCAAAGCAGATGAAGCTGGTGCTGGACATCGTGGGCAATCACGGTTCACCGGCATGGACGATGCAGAAGCCGCAGCCGAAGTTCGGGCAGATCTTCGACCAGCACGGCAAGCTGATCGCCGACCACCAGAACCTGCCACCGCAACAACTCGACCCGAAGCACAACCCGCTGCATGCGTTCTACAACGCCATCGGCCCGGTGGATGGCGATGGATACGCCAACGGCAACCTGGCGCAATTGTCCGACTTCGACGCCAGCAATCCCGCCGTGCTGGACTACCTTGCCGGCGCCTACGAGCAATGGATCGACCAGGGCGCAGACGCCTTCCGCATCGACACCATCGGCTGGATGCCGCCTGCGTTCTGGCAGGCGTTTACTGATCGCATCCGCGCCAAACGCCCCGGCTTCTTCATGTTCGGCGAAGCCTTCGACTACAACGCGGCGAAAATCGCCACCCACACCCAGCCCGGCAACGGCGAAGTCAGCGTGCTGGACTTCCCGATGAAGCAGGCGATGGACGAGGCGTTCGGCCGCAAGCGCGCCGGTTTCGAAAAACTGGTGCCGGCGCTGCACCTGACCGGTGGCCCGTATGCGAACCCCTACGACCTTGCCACCTTCTACGACAACCACGACATGGCGCGCATGGATGCCAGCGACGAGGGCTTCATCGACGCGCACAACTGGCTGTTCACCGCGCGCGGCATCCCGGTGGTCTATTACGGCTCGGAGATGGGCTTCATGCGTGGCCGCGCGGAGCATGCCGGCAACCGCAACTACTTCGGCACCGAAGGCATCGCCGCCGCCACCAATCACCCGATCCGCACCGCGCTGGCGCGCATCGCCAAGGTGCGTGCGGCCTCGCCGGCACTGCAACGCGGCCTGCAGCTGAACATCCTGCTGGAAGGCGACCGCGCCGCGTTCTACCGGGTTTATCAGCACGCTGGCACGCAGCAGATCGCACTGGTTCTGCTCAACAAGGGCGATGCGCCGCAGCGGTTCACCATCAACAGGATGCTGCAAGCAGGCGCGTGGAAACCGGCGTTAGGCGGTGCTGCCATCAACGTGGCGGAAGGCGGCACGCTGGACGCGGAGGTCGCGCCGCATGGCGTGCAGGTGTTCCTGCTGGATGCAGCCGTGACACAGCCGGAATTGCGCGCTGCGCTGGATGCGGTGATGGCGGGCGCGCGTAAGCGCGTTTGACCTCCATTGTTCTCCCCGCAGTGCGGGGAGACGGCTCGCAAACAGCCCCCTCACCCGCCTTCGGCACCCTCTCCCCATCGTTGATGGGGAGAGGGAAACAAACGATCAACCGGCGCTGGAGGCTCGCACTTCCAGCGTCGGTTCCAGGGTGATGCTCTGCGCGGGTTCGTCGCGCACCAACCGCAGCAAGGTGTCCACCAGCAGTTCGCCCGCTTTCGTGGTGTTCTGCACCACCGTGGTCAGCGGTGGATTGGAGAAGCGTGCCATCGGCGTGCCGTCGAAACCCACCACCGCCACGTCTTCCGGCACCCGCAAGCCGGCTTCCTTCAGCGCACGCAGCGCGCCGATTGCGATCAGATCGCTACCGGCGAAGATCGCATCGAACGGCAGGCCGCGCGCAATCAGCGTCTGCGCGGCATCAAAGCCTGCCTGCTCGGTGCTGTCGGCATCGACCTGCAGCGCAGGGTCCATCGCCAGCCCGGCTTCCTTCAACGCGGCATCACAACCGCGATAGCGTGCAAGAAACTCGGGGAAGCGGATCGATGCACCACCGAGGAAGGCAACACGCTTGCGGCCGCAGGCCAGCAGGTGGCGACCGGCCAGCATGCCGCCCGCGTCGTTGTCACAACCGATGGAAATGCTCGGCTGCCCTTCCAACACCGGCCCCCAGTGAACGAAATGCGTGCCCTGCGCCACCAGATGCGCCAGCATGCTTTCATAGGCGATGTAATCACCGTAGCCCAGCAGGATCAGCCCATCGGCCTTCATGCTGTCTTCGTAGTCGGCATGCCAGTCGTCCGACAACTGCTGGAACGACACCAGCAGATCGTGGCCGTGCTTGGCGCAGGCGCGGGTGATCGAACCCAGCATCGACAGGAAGAACGGGTTGATGTGGGAATCATCCGGCGTCGGGTCTTCGAACAACAGCAGCGCCAGCGTGCCGGCGCGCTGGGTGCGCAGGCTCGATGCGTGGCGATCCACCTTGTAGTTCAACTCGCGCACCGCCTCTTCCACCCGCTTGCGGGTTTCGACGTTCACCAGCGGGCTGCCGCGCAACACGCGCGAGACCGTGGCCTGCGAGACATTGGCGCGATGCGCGATGTCCAGCGAGGTCGCCTTGGTTTTCTTTTTCGGGAGTTTGGGACCTTCCATGCGGGCAGTGTACAACCGTGCGATACCGAGCCACGCACGCTGTCCGGCAAAGGATCAGGCTGGAAAAAACGAAGCCCCGCATCGCTGCGGGGCTTCGGGTGTAAATGGCGGAGTGGACGGGACTCGAACCCGCGACCTCCGGCGTGACAGGCCAGCATTCTAACCGACTGAACTACCACTCCGCTAAGACGGACAAGTTTAGCAGGCCTTTTCTCGACACGCAAGACTTGTTGGTGGGCACTGAGGGGATCGAACCCCCGACCCGCTCCGTGTAAAGGAGCCGCTCTACCGCTGAGCTAAGTGCCCGGGGGCGGAATTATCGCAGCCACGGCCCGCAAGCGAAAGCATCGTGATGCGCAATCCGCAAAAGGAAAGGCCCGGCAATGCCGGGCCTTTCGCGACGAACTGCCAGCGATGGCTTAGTTCACCGCATCCTTCAGCGCCTTGCCGGCCTTGAACGCCGGGTTCTTCGAGGCCTTGATCTTGATGGTGTCGCCGGTGCGCGGGTTGCGGCCGGTACGGGCACCACGCTTGCGGACCGAGAAGGTGCCGAAGCCGACGAGGGTCACGGTGTCGCCCTTCTTCAGGGCCTTGGTGATGGCAGCGACCATCGCGTCAACCGCACGGCCGGCGTCGGCCTTGGTCAGTTCGGCGTTGTCGGCAACGGCTTCGATGAATTCGGCTTTGTTCATTTGCTTGTTGGCTCCGTTTAGGAATGAAGCGTTGAATGTAATTCGGTGGCCGGTATTCGCCACGATCCCCCTGTCGCAACACCGGCTTCCCGCAAGCACCGCATGGAACGATGCGGTTGAGAAACCTTATACCAGTGCTGTTTCCGGCGCGCAATACGGAAAGCAAGCGCTGGCGCGGGTTTCAGGCATTCGCCGACGAAAGGCAGGCGCGTCTCAATGCTTGACAGCGGCCCGCGGGCTCTGCTTCTGCCTGGCTTTCGGCTTGGGGGCCGGCAGCGGCGGCTGCACCTGCTCGGCTGCCGCCACCCGGCTGGGCAACGGGCGTTCAAGCGCAAGGTCCAGCACTTCGTCGATCCACTTCACCGGCACGATCTTCATGTGTTTCGTCACCGCCGCAGGAATGTCGGCAAGATCCTTGCGGTTTTCGTCGGGGATGATGACGGTCTTGATGCCGCCGCGCATCGCCGCAAGCAGCTTCTCTTTCAATCCGCCGATTGCACTGACGCGCCCGCGCAGGGTGATTTCGCCGGTCATCGCCACGTCGTGACGCACGGGGATGCGCGTGAGCATCGACACCAATGTGGTCGCCATCGCGATGCCGGCACTGGGGCCGTCCTTCGGCGTGGCGCCGTCCGGCACATGCACATGCACGTCGTACTTCTGCAGGAAGTCCAGATCGATGCCGAGCCGTTCCGTGCGCGCGCGCACCACGGACAGCGCGGCAGATGCCGACTCCTTCATCACGTCACCCAACTGGCCGGTGAGGATCAGCGCGCCCTTGCCCGGCACCAGCGTGGATTCGATCTGCAGCAGATCGCCGCCGACTTCCGTCCATGCAAGACCGGTCACCAACCCGATTTCGTTCTCGGCCTCGGCTCGGCCGAAATCGAAACGCTGCACGCCCAGATATTTTTCGAGGTTCTTGTTGCTGACCTGCACGGCCTTCGGCTTGGCACCCTTCGGTTGGGGGCCCTTCAACGCGATCTCCTTCACCACCTTGCGCGCGATCCTGGCGATCTCGCGTTCAAGGTTGCGCACGCCGGATTCGCGCGTGTAGTAGCGCACGATGTCGAGAATCGCGCTTTCGGCGATGGCAAGCTCGCCTTCGCGCAGGCCATTGGCCTTGAGCTGCTTGGGCACGAGGTAACGCATCGCGATGTTGAGCTTCTCATCCTCGGTGTAGCCGGGGATGCGGATCACTTCCATGCGATCCAGCAACGGGCCCGGGATGTTCAGCGAATTGGAGGTCGCCACGAACATCACTTCGGACAGGTCGAGATCGACTTCAAGGTAATGGTCGTTGAAGGCGTGGTTCTGCTCGGGATCGAGCACTTCCAGCAACGCCGAGGATGGATCGCCACGGAAGTCCATGCTCATCTTGTCGATCTCGTCCAGCACGAACAGCGGATTCTTCGACTTCACCTTGTTGAGGTTCTGCACGATACGGCCAGGCATCGAACCCACGTAGGTGCGGCGATGGCCACGGATTTCGGCTTCGTCACGCACGCCGCCCAGCGCCATGCGCACGAACTTGCGGTTGGTCGCCTTGGCGATGCTCTGCCCCAGCGATGTCTTGCCCACGCCGGGCGGGCCAACCAGGCACAGGATCGGCCCCTTCATCTTGGACACGCGCGATTGCACCGCGAGGTATTCGAGGATGCGTTCCTTGACCTTCTCCAGACCGTAATGATCGGCGTCCAGCGTGTCCTGTGCGACCTTCAGATCCTTGCGCACCTTGCTGCGCTGCTTCCACGGCACGCCCAGCAGCCAGTCGAGGTAATTGCGGACGACGCCGGCCTCGGCGGACATCGGCGACATCTGCTTGAGCTTGGCGAACTCGGCCTTGGCCTTGGTTTCCACCGGCTTGGGCATGCCGGCGGCAGCGATCCGCTTGGCCAGCTCGTCCATGTCGTTCGGTGCGTCGTCGAGGTCGCCCAGTTCCTTCTGGATCGCCTTCATCTGTTCGTTGAGGTAGTACTCGCGCTGCGATTTCTCCATCTGCGACTTCACGCGGCCGCGGATGCGCTTCTCCATCTGCTGCACGTCGATTTCGCCATCGACCAGTCCCACCAGCAGTTCCAGCCGCTCGGCGGTGTCCAGCGTTTCCAGCAGCTTCTGCTTGTCGGACAGGCGCACGCCGATATGCGCGGCGATGGTGTCGGCAAGACGCGAGGGCTCATCGATGCCGGCCAGCGTCTGCAGCAGTTCCGGCGGCAGCTTGCGGTTGGTCTTGATGTACTGCTCGAACAGGCCCATCAGCGAACGTGCGATGGCCTCCACTTCGCGCGGCTCGCGGGTTTCCAGCGACTCGATCACGTCGGCATCACCGGCCAGCACGCCGTCTTCTTCGCGCACCGCATCGACACGTGCGCGCACCAGCCCTTCGACCAGCACCTTGATGGTGCCGTCCGGCAGTTTCAGCAGTTGCAGCACCTGCGCCAGCGTGCCGACCTGGTGCAACTCGGCGGCACCGGGGTCATCGGTCTCCGGCGATTTCTGCGCCACCAGCAGGATGCGGCGGTCGCCATCCATCGCCATGTCCAGCGCGCGGATCGATTTTTCGCGCCCCACGAACAGCGGGATCACCATGTGCGGGAACACCACCACGTCACGCAGCGGCAGCACCGGGAGAGTGACGGATGGTTCGGTGGGGTTGCTCATGCAGGCTCCGATACGGCTCGCGGCACGGTTGCGCCGCCATGCCTGCTTTTATGGGGCTGGCGGGCGTCGGTTGCAAGCGGTCCGCATCTGTCATTCCCGCGAAAGCGGGAATGAAGAGCCAAAAACAAAGGTTCTTCACGTATTCCCGGGGAAGGTGGCCTTGATCTTCAGGAAGAAGTAGGCGCTGTCCCGGTAGCCGTAAGCCATGCGCTTGATGACCTTGATTTTGTTGTTGAGCCGTTGAACGCCTATCTGAGCAAGGTGCCGGACAAGGAGAAGGTTGAGGTCGTGGCCATGGACTTGCACCAAGGGTTGAGGTCGGCATCCTGCGCGGGCTTCGCCTTTCGTGCCGCAGCCGGCTTCGCACCCTCGGCTGTCGCAGGACTGACGGCCATGATCGATAGCCCAGCGCAGAGTAGAAGCAAGAGCCAGAAGCGCATTCAGATTCCCCAAGTCCTTTGTCCGAATGCTAGGCGGCAACAGCGACAGCGGCAACCTGCGGTTTCCACACTGAACCGCTACAAGCTCAAACTCTCGGAGGCAGGAATCCCACAGGAAAAGGAAGTCAAAGGCTAAGAGCCTGTTCAAAGTCTTTCTCATCCCTGATGCTATAGGGATGAGACATCCCTATCCCAGTGACATCAGCCGCGAGCAGTTCGAGACGATCCTTCCGCTGCTGGAGAGTGCCCGCAAGAAGAC
>NZ_JASGED010000093.1:0-20771 GCF_047606765.1 Thermomonas sp.
ACGACCAGCAGCGGCTGGTCAAGCGCGTGCTGCAATCGCTTGAGGTCGATGAAGCACGCTTCCCACCGCGTCAGGTCGCGTGGTGGATCAATGCGCAAAAGGACGAAGGCCGTCGCCCGCAGCATATCCAGCCCGGTGCGGACGAATGGGGCGAAGTGATGCTGCGCGCCTACGCCGCCTATCAGGAGCGCTGCGAACGCGCGGGGCTGGTCGATTTCGCCGAACTGCTGTTGCGTGCGCACGAACTGCTGCGCGATACGCCCGCGCTGCTGGCGCATTACCGCCATCGCTTCGGGCAATTGCTGGTTGACGAGTTCCAGGACACCAACGCGATCCAGTACGGCTTCGTGCGCCTGCTTGCGGGCGACGAAGGGCAGGTGTTCGTGGTCGGCGACGACGATCAGGCCATCTACGGCTGGCGCGGCGCGAAGGTGGAGAACGTGCAGCGCTTCCTGCGCGACTTCGGTTCAAAGGATGGCCCGGGTGCGGTCACGCTGAAGCTGGAGCAGAACTACCGTTCCACCGCCAACATCCTCAACGCTGCCAATACCGTCATCGCCCATAACGATGAGCGTCTTGGCAAGCGCCTGTGGACGGATGCCGGTGACGGCGATCCCATCGATGTGTATGCCGCCTACAATGAGATCGACGAGGCGCGCTACGTGATCGAACGCATCACGCAGTGGGTGCGTGATGGCGGCAGCCATGGCGATGCCGCCATCCTCTACCGCAGCAACGCGCAGTCGCGCGCCTTTGAAGAAGCACTGCTGGCGGCGCAGGTGCCGTATCGGGTCTATGGCGGCATGCGTTTCTTCGAGCGCGCTGAAATCAAGGACGCGCTGGCCTACCTGCGTCTGGTCGCCAACCGCGATGATGATGCCGCGTTCGAGCGCGCGGTGAACACGCCGGTGCGCGGCATCGGCGACCGCACGCTGGACGAAGTACGACGCGGCGCACGCGAACATGGCGAATCACTGTGGCGCGCAACGCGGCGCTGCTGCGAGCAATCGGCGCTGGCAGCGCGCGCACGCAATGCACTGGCCAGCTTCGCCGCGTTGATCGACGCACTGGCGGATGAAACCGCATCGATGACGCTGCCGGAAAAGATCGACCACGTACTGGCGCGCTCCGGCCTGCGCGAGCACTGGGCGAAAGAAGGGCGCGGCGCACTGGATTCTGAATCACGCACCGACAACCTGGACGAACTGGTCTCGGTCGCCAGCCGTTTCGTGCGCGGCGATGACGAGGATGCCGCGTCGATGCCGGAACTGGTCGCCTTCCTCAGCTATGCCGCGCTGGAAGCAGGCGAGGGCCAGACCCAGGCAGGCGAGGACGGCGTGCAATTGATGACCCTGCACAGTGCGAAGGGCCTGGAGTTTCCGCTGGTGTTCCTCGTTGGATTGGAGGAAGGGCTGTTCCCCAACATGCGCTCGGCGGAAGAACCGGGGCGCATGGCCGAGGAACGCCGGCTGGCCTATGTCGGCATCACCCGCGCGCGCCAGCAACTGGTGTTGAGCCATGCCGAAACCCGGCGCATCCACGGCAGCGACATGTACGGCCTGCCCTCGCGTTTCCTGCGTGAAATCCCGGGCGCGCTGCTGCGTGAAATCCGCGCGAAGCCGCAGGCGAATGCGTATGCCGCGCGTGGTGGCTACGCGAACAATCGCTTCACCCCGCGTGATCGCGGCCATGCGGCCATCGAAGCGCCGCCGGTGCGGCTGGGTGCCAACGTGCGCCATCCCAGCTTCGGTACCGGCTTCGTCACCGGCGTGGAAGGCAGCGGCGCGCACGCGCGCGTGCAGGTCAACTTCGAGGACGCAGGCGAGAAGTGGCTGGTGCTGGCCTATGCCAACCTGACGCCGGCTTGAAGCCGGTTGCGTAGGCTTGCCTCGGCATGACGAAAGGCGCAGCATTGCATCGCATTTGCAATGCATCGAGGCCACCATGAAAACCGCCACCCTGCCATCCCTGCGCGTTGAACCTGCCTTGCGTGAAGCCGCCGAATCGGTGCTGCGCGAAGGCGAAACCCTGTCCGGCTTCGTCGAAGCGGCGGTGCGCGGGCAGGTGGCGCAGCGCAAGCATCAGGAGGAGTTCATCAAGCGCGGGCTTGCGTCGCTGGAATATGCGCGCACGCACGATGCCTATCTCACGCCCGAACAGTCGCTGGCCCGGCTGGATGCCATCCTGGAGCGGCACGAAAAGCGCCGCGCATGAATCGTCGGGTTCGCCTATCGACGAAGGCGCAGGACGATCTGGATCGGCTGTTCGATTTCCTCGCCGAACAGGATATTGCGGCCGCGCATCGCGCCCGCGCGGCCATCGCGCGTGCCTATGGCCTCATCGGCGAATTGCCGCTGATCGGGCGCAAGGCGGGCGATGGCGCCAATCCCTGTCTTCGCGAACTCACGGTGCCTTTCGGCAATACCGGCTACGTGATCCTGTACGAGCTCGAAGACGCCACCACCATCACCATCGCCTCCTTCCGGCATCAGCGCGAGGATGATTACGACCGATGACTTACCAGCTGAACAGCTTGTAGTAGGTCATCGGCCCGTCCTTGGCATCGGCATCATTGACCACGCCGTCGCCGTTGCGGTCGTAGATGTAATAGGTCGGGCCGCGAAACGGCACCACTTTCACCATCTTGAGCGCGCCGGCCACGCGGTATTCGGTGACGACATCGCCGTTGGATTCGGTGCGGGTGGCAGGCACCGCGTTTTCCGGCAGGGTGGATTCGGGCGTGGCGGTGGCGCAGGCAGCAAGTGCAAGCGTAAGCGCGAAGGGAATGGTGATGCGCATGGCGAAGTCTCGTGGGGGATGTGTGCAGTATGCGGCAAGAGCGCCCCTCACCCGCCTTCGGCACCCTCTCCCCGCCAAGCGGGGAGAGGGAAAATCAACCGCACCGTGCTTCTCCCCGTGGCAACGGGGAGAAGGTGCCCGCAGGGCGGATGAGGGGCGCTTTACGCGGTCGGCGCATCCAGCTCCAGAAACCCGCCCGACTGCCGCTTCCACAGCTGCGCATACAACCCGCCGCGCGCCAGCAGTGCCTCGTGCGTGCCTTGTTCGACGATGCGCCCGGCGTCCATCACCACCAGCCGATCCATCGCGGCGATGGTGGAAAGCCGGTGCGCAATCGCAATGACGGTCTTGCCCTGCATCAGTCGATACAAGTTTTCCTGGATCACCGCTTCCACTTCCGAATCCAGTGCCGAGGTCGCCTCGTCCAGTACAAGAATCGGCGCGTTCTTCAACAGCACGCGGGCGATGGCGATGCGCTGGCGCTGGCCGCCGGACAGTTTCACCCCGCGTTCGCCGACCTGTGCATCGAAGCCGCGCCGGCCCTTGGCATCGACGAGTTCGGCGATGAAGCCGTCGGCGTTGGCCTGCCGTGCGGCGTCCAGCAATTCGTCATCGCTGGCATCGGGCCGGCCGTAGAGGATGTTCTCGCGCACCGAGCGATGCAGCAGCGAGGTGTCCTGCGTCACCACGCCGATCTGTGCGCGCAGCGAATCCTGCTGCACGCTGGCAACGTTGATGCCATCCACCGTGATGCGCCCGGCTTCCACGTCGTGGAAACGCAGCAGCAAGTTGACCAGCGTCGATTTGCCCGCGCCGCTGCGGCCGACCATGCCGATCTTCTCGCCGGGCGCGATGTGCAGGTCGAGCTGTTCGATCACGCCGCTGCCCTTGCCGTAATGGAAGGTCACGCCATCGAAATGGATGTCGCCGCGCACCTGCGGCAGTGCCGGTGCGTTTGGTGCGTCGTCCACCGTGGGTGCCAGCGAAATGGAACTGATGCCGTCATGCACGGTGCCGATGTTCTCGAACAGCGCCGACAGCTCCCACATGATCCAGTGCGACATGCCCAGCAGGCGCAGCGCCAGCGCCGAGGCCACTGCCACCGCGCCTACGCTGGCGTGCCCGTGCAGCCACAGCCAGATGCCCAGCGCCGCCACCGCAAACAGCAGCGCCATGTTCAGCGCGTACAGCAGGCTGTAAACGTTCGTCGCCAACCGCATCTGCCGATACACGGTGGACAAAAAACCACCCATCGCCTCACGTGCGTAGGCCTGCTCACGCTGCGAGTGCGAGAACAGCTTGACCGTGGCGATGTTGGTATAGCTATCGACAATCCGCCCGGTCATGTTGCTGCGCGCATCGGCCTGTTCCTGCGAGACCTTGCCCATGCGCGGCACGAACCAGCGCATCAGCAAGGCGTAGCAGACCAGCCAGCCGGCAAACGGCAGCATCAGCCGCCAGTCCGCGCTGGCCGCAACAACCAGCGTGCCGCCGAAATACAGCAATACGTAATTGCCGATGTCGAGCAGCTTCACCACGGTCTCGCGCACCGCCAGCGAAGTCTGCATCAGTTTGGTGGCGATGCGTCCGGCGAACTCGTCCTGGAAATAACCCATCGACTGCCGCAGCAGGTAGCGATGCACATTCCAGCGGATGCGCATCGGGAAATTGCCAAGCAAGGTCTGGTGCTGCACCAGCGAGTTGAACAGCACGAGCAGCGGCAGGCCCGCCAGCACCAGCGCCGCCATCCACATCAGGCGCGTGCCTTCCTGCGCAAGGAACGTGGACACGCCCAGCGTGTTCATGCGATCCACCAATGCACCGACGTAGGCGTACAGCGACACTTCCGCCAGCGCGGTCAGGCCGGTGGTGACGGCCAGCAGCAGCAGCCACGGCTCCGCGCCGCGCGTGTAGTGGCGGCAGAACGCATACAGGCTGGCCGGCGGCTGCGTGGGCGGTGCGTCGGGGAAGGGATCGAGACGGGTTTCAAACCAGCGCAGCATGACGGGGACTCGTGCAGGGAGACGCCATTGTGCCTTTGCTTTTGCTCGTCATTCCGGCGAAAGCCGGAATCCAGATCTTGCAAGACCTTTCTGAAAAACTGGATTCCGGCTTTCGCCGGAATGACGGCAAGTGGGGCATCGCGGAATATGGATGCATGTTCGCGACGGGGATTTGCCGGCCAGTAGAATGGCGGCTCACGGATGGCATCCGGCGGGAGCATGATCGACTTCGTTGTGGCGGACTGGGCGGCCTGGGCGCCGGGCTTGCAGGAACGTGAAGCCTGGCGCGCATGGGCGCAGGCACCGTTCCCGCCACGCGGTGACGAAATGCCGGCATTGCCGGAGGTGCCGGCGATGCAACGCCGCCGCATCGACCGGCTGGGGCGGATGGCGGTGCAGGCGGCGTGGTGGTGCCAGCCGCCGCAAAAGCATGATGGCGTGCCGCTGGTGTTTGCTTCGCGCCATGGCGATGTGCAGCGCTCGTTCGAGTTGTTGCAGCAGCTGGCGAAGGACGAAGCGATGTCGCCGACGCAGTTTGGCCTGTCGGTACACAACGCGGTCGCCGCGCTGTATTCGATCGTGCGTGGCGAACGCGGCAACTACCTTGCCATCGCCGCAGGCCGCGCCACCGCCGAGGCCGCACTGGTGGAAGCTGCGGGTCTGCTGGCCGATGGCGCGCCCGAAGTGCAGGTGGTGGTGTACGACGCTGGCCTGCCGGGTGCCTATTCCGCTTTTCTGGATGAACCCGATGCGCCGCATGCATGGAGCTGGCGGCTGCGTGCAGATGGCGAAGGCACGCGGTTGTCGCTGGATTGGCAGGCCGCTGACGATGCCGTGGAAAAAACCGCATCGGCGCTGCCGGCCACGCTTGTAGCGCTGCGTTTCCTGCTGTCCGGCGATGCCGCACGTGAGCATCGCGCGGACGGATTGCGTTGGCGCTGGCGTCGCCATGGATGAGGCGATGCCCGGCAATGCGCTGGCCGTGCGGTTGAATCATGGCTGGCGGATCATCGCCACCGGCTTGAGTTTCCTTGCCTTCGGCGTTGGTGGCTTGCTGCTGGGCGTGCTGGTGTTCCCGGCCATCAACCTGCTGGTGCGTGATGCTGCGCGGCGTCGGCGCATGGCGCGGCGGCTGGTGCAGCGCAGCTTCGGCTTCCACATCGAACTGATGCGGGTGCTGGGCGTGCTGACCTACGAGATTCGCGGGCGCGAACGCCTGCAGCGCGATGGCCTGCTGATCCTTGCCAATCACCCTGCGCTGATCGACGTGGTGTTTCTGGTCTCGCTGCTGCCCAATGCCGACTGCGTGGTGAAATCGGCGCTTGCACGCAATCCGTTCACGCGCGGGCCGGTGCGGGCCGCGGGCTACGTGTGCAATGCCGATGGCGCCGGCTTGATCGACGACTGCATCGCCGCCGTGCGTCGCGGCGGCAATCTGGTGATCTTTCCCGAGGGCACGCGCACCCGCCGGGATGCGCCGCTGCACCTGCAGCGCGGCGCGGCCAACATCGCTGTGCGCGGCAGTCTGGACATCACGCCGGTGCGGCTTGCGTACTCGCCGATGACGCTGGGGAAAGGAGAGAAGTGGTATCGTGTTCCGGCGCGCCGGTTCCATGTCGTGGTGGATGTACAACCCGATATCGAAATCGCGCCATTCATCGAGGGGGCATCGGGCGAGGCCATGGCGGCACGCCGGCTCACCGAGCATTTGACCCGGTATTTCGCGACAGGAAGCAAGGCGTGCAGTCACTCGAGCTAGAGATCAAGGAACTGATCATTTCCGCGCTGTCACTGGAGGACGTGGCCCCGGGTGACATCGAAGCCGCCGCGCCGCTGTTCGGCGAAGGACTGGGGCTGGATTCCATCGACGCGCTGGAACTGGGGCTGGCCTTGCAAAAGCGCTACGGCGTTGCGCTGCCGGCGGACTCGCAGGAAACCCGCCAGCATTTCGCCAGCGTCGAGGCACTGGCGCGCTTCGTCGCCACGCAAGGGACGCAGGCGCGAGGAGAAGCATGATGACCAGGGACGAGCTTTTCGACCGCATCAGCGGCATCCTGCAGGACACGTTTGAAATCGACCCGGCGCGGATCACGCCCGAGGCGCAGTTGAACGCCGACCTCGACATCGACAGCATCGATGCGGTTGACCTGATCGTGCAGCTCAAGCCGCTGCTGGGTGGCCGGTTGCAGCCGGAGGCATTCAAGTCGGTGCGCACGGTGCAGGACGTCGTGGACGTGCTGCACGGGCTGATCCGCGAAGCCAACTGAGGCGCGTTGCGAGCAAATCCCGTGGGCAGATGGCGCATGGTCGTGTTCGTCGCGCTGTCGCTGGCCTACCCGCTGGCGGTGTACGCCATGCTGGGTCATCTGGAACCGCGCTGGCTTGCGCCGCTGCCCTGCCTGCTGGCGCTGCTGCGCGCGCTGGCAACCCGCGAGCGGCTCTGGCTGTGGGTTGCCGCCGGCACCGGCGCGCTGGCGGTGTGGGCCTTCCTGTCCAATGCGGCGCTGCCGCTGAAGTTGTACCCGGTGCTGGTCAACGCCGCGCTGCTGCTGCTGTTCGGCCTGAGCCTGCGGTTCGGGCCGCCGGTGATCGAACGCCTGGCACGGCTGCGTGAACCGGAGTTGCCACCGGCGGCGATGGCCTACACCCGTCGCGTCACCGTGGTCTGGTGCGGCTTCTTCATGCTCAATGGTTGCGTCGCGCTGGCGACCGCGCTGTGGGCCAGCGAGCGCGTCTGGGCGCTGTACAACGGGCTGGTGTCCTATGTGTTGATCGGCACCTTGTTCGCGGTGGAGTGGTGGGTGCGGCAACGGGTGAAGGCGCGTGCGCATGGCTGACTGGATCGCGCTGGCCGACGTCGCCACCCGGCCCTTGCCGAATCGCGCGGTGGCATTGAATGCCGATGGCGGCATGGATCACGCCACGTTCCGTGCGCAAGCGGCGCGTTGGCGTGACGCATTCTCCGCTTGCGATGGCGAGCGCTGGGCGCTGCATTTCGACGATGCGGCTGCGTTTGCCTGCGCGTTGTTCGGCGCGTGGCATGCGGGCAAGACGGTCTGGCTGTGCCCGGACGCGCTGCCGGATACATTGGCGCGCCTGCGCTGTGAAGTGGATGGTTTTGCCGGTGATTTTCCGGATGCCTGCACGCCGCTTGCGCGCCCTGCGGGTGATGTGGATGACGATGGCGCGGACTGGCCGGCACTGGACGAACACGCCACGCGGCTGGTGGTGTTCACCTCCGGCTCCACCGGCGCGGCGGTGGGCATCGACAAGGCGCTGGCGCAACTTGCGCGCGAGGTCGAAGCATTGCAATCCGCATTTGGCGCGGTCGTCGGCGACGGCGTGGTGCATGGCACGGTCTCGCATCAGCACATCTATGGCCTGCTGTTCCGGGTGCTGTGGCCGCTGGCTTCGGGCCGGTTGATCGCGCCGCGTTTGTTCTTCCACGAGGAAATCGTGGCCGCGCTGTCGCAACCGGCAGTGCTGGTCAGCAGCCCCGCGCATCTCAAGCGCATTCCTGAAGCACTGGATTGGAGCAGTGTGCGCCAACACCTGCGCGCGGTGTTCAGCTCCGGCGGCGCGCTGCCGGCATCGGCTGCCGTTGCAGTACAAGCAGCATTCGGCCTTGCGCCCATCGAGATCTACGGCAGCAGCGAAACCGGCGGCATCGCATGGCGGCATGGTGGCGCGGACAACATGCTGTGGACGCCGCTGCCGGGTGTTGCATGGCGCATTGCCGACGACCGGCTTGAAGTGTCGTCGCTGCATCTTCCCGACGCCGATTGGTGGCGCAGCGAAGACCGCGCGCAGCCTGCCGGTGATGGCGGGTTTGAGTTGCTTGGGCGTGCCGACCGCATCGTCAAGGTGGAGGAACGCCGCGTCTCGCTGGCCGCGCTGGAACGCGGGCTGGCAGCACAACCCGGCGTGGCCGAAGCGCGCGTGTTGTTGCTGGATGGCGCGCGTGCGGAACTGGCTGCAGTGGTGGCGATCAATGCGGAAGGCAATGCACGCCTGCGTGATGCAGGGCGGCGTGCATTCGCGCAGGCCTTGGCACAGGCGCTGGCCGATGGTCACGATGCGGTCACGCGCCCGCGCCGCTGGCGCTTTGTCGAGGCCTTGCCGATGAACGCGCAGGGCAAGACCACCGATGCTGCGCTGCGTGCATTGTTTCGTCCCGAGCGGCCACCGACGCGGTGGATCCGGCGCGAAGCAACGCAGGCGGAGCTGGAGCTGCAACTGGATCCCGCGCTGGTGGTGTTCGACGGCCATTTTCCGCAGGTGCCGATCCTGCCCGGCGTGGCGCAACTGGATTGGGCGGTGCGGCTGGGGCGCGAGGCATTCGCGCTGCCGGCGGATTTCCTGCGCATGGAAGCCTTGAAGTTCCAGCGCGTTGCGCGCCCCGGCATGTGCATCCGCCTGCATCTGCAATGGCTGCAGGAAAAATCCGCGCTGGCGTTCCGCTACGAATCGGAACACGGGCCGCATGCCAGCGGGCGCGTGTTGTTCGATGGGGATACGGCATGAGCGCCGGCTTCCGTCCGTTGGTGGTGATCCCGGTCTATAACCACGAGCATGCGGTTGGCGCGGTGGTCGATGGCGTGCGTGCATGCGGGCTGGAATGCCTGCTGGTGGATGACGGTTCGCGCCCGTCCTGTGCCGATGTATTGCGCGCACTGGCCGAATGCGAGGGCGTGCAGTTGCTGCGCCTGGAACAGAACCAGGGCAAGGGCGGGGCGATGCTGGCTGGCTTCCGCGAAGCCGCGCGCTGTGGCTTCACCCACGTCCTGCAGATCGACGCTGACGGCCAGCACGACACCCGCGATATTCCCCGCTTCCTCGCTGCCGCCGCTGCCGCGCCGGAGGCTGTCATCAGCGGCGTGCCGATCTATTCCGACGATGTGCCGAAGGGCCGGCTGTATGGCCGCTACCTCACCCACGTCTGGGTCTGGATCAACACGCTGTCCTTCGCGATTCGCGATTCGATGTGTGGCTTCCGCGTGTATCCGCTGGCAGCCACGCTGGCAGTGACGGACAGCGAGCCGGTGGGGCTGCGCATGGACTTCGACCCGGAAATCATCGTGCGCATGGCCTGGCGCGGCGTGGACGTGCGCAACCTGCAAACGCCGGTGCGTTATCCCAGCGATGGCGTGTCGCATTTCGACATATGGCGCGACAACCTGCGCATCAGCCGCATGCATGCGCGGCTGTTCTTCGGCATGTTGCGCCGCCTGCCGCGACTGCTGGCAAGGAAGCTGCAATGAACGCCGCTGCGCGCGTGCCGCACTGGGCTGCGATCGGCGAAACCACCTTCGTCGCCGGCATCCGTTTCCTGTGCGCGGTGGAGCGCGCGTGCGGGCGCTGGCCGTTCCGCCTGTGCATGATGCCGGTGGTGCTCTGCCACTGGCTGTTCAACCGCACCGCACGGCGTGCGTCGCACGAGTACCTGCAACGCCTGCAAGCGACGCATGCGCCGTTCCCGCAGACGCCGGGCAGCGGCGCAAGCCTGCGTCATTTCGCCTGCTTTGCGGAAACCCTGCTGGACAAGATCCTCGCCAGCCATGGCCAATATCCGGCAACGCGGGTGCAGGTGGAACGCGAGGTGATGCTGCAGCAGATCGCGCGCGGCGAAGGTGGCGTCATCCTCACTGCGCATATTGGTTGTCTGGAACTGTGTGAGGCATTGGCCGACTCCGTGCCGGACTTCCGCCTGACCGCGCTGGTGCATACCGCGCATGCCGAGGATTTCAATCGCCTGCTCAAGCGGCTCAATCCCGACAGCCGGGTGGCGTTGCTGCAGGTGACCACGCTGGACGCGGCGGTGGCCGCGCGGCTGGGCCAGCGGGTGGCCGCAGGCGAGTTCGTGGCGATTGCCGGCGATCGCGTGCCGGTGGGCGGTGGGCGCAGCGTGTTTGCCGATTTCCTCGGCAGGCCGGCACCGTTCCCGGTGGGCCCCTACGTGCTGGCGTCGGCGCTGGGCTGCCCGTTGTTCACCATGGCTTGCACGCATGCGGGCGATGGTTACCGGGTGCGCTTTGAACGCCTCCGTGATCGCGTATTGCTGCCGCGTGGCAATCGCGAAGCCGCGCTGGCCGAATACGCGCAAGATTTTTCAAGGTGGCTGGAGGCGCAACTGCGCCATGCGCCGCTGGACTGGTTCAATTTCTTTCCCTTCTGGGATCAGGTGCCGCATGACGCTTCCCCCTGACGATTCCACGCCGCTGGCGTTCGGCGAAAGCCGCCTGCGCATCGAGGACGTGGTCGCCATCGCCCGCCGCCAACGCAGTGCCGTGTTGTCGGACGACTCCGCATTCCGCGCACGCATCGCACGCGGCGCGGGCTTTCTTGACCGCCTGCTGGGCGAGGATGGCGTGGTCTATGGCGTCACCACCGGCTATGGCGACTCCTGCACGGTGGTGATTCCGCCGGAGCTGCTGGCCGAACTGCCGCATCACCTGTTCGCCTATCACGGCTGCGGGCTTGGCCGCTTCCTCGATGCCGAGGAAACCCGCGCGGTGCTGGCCTCGCGGCTGGCATCACTTTCCATCGGCATGTCCGGGGTCAGCCTGCCGTTGCTGGAAGGACTGGCCGCGCTGCTGCGGCATGACATCCTGCCGCTGATCCCGGCGGAAGGCTCGGTGGGTGCCAGCGGTGATTTGACGCCGCTGTCCTACGTCGCCGCCGTGCTGTGCGGCGAGCGCGAAGTCATCCACGCAGGCGTGCGCCGCACTGCTGCCGAAGCGCTTGCCAGCGCCGGCATGACGCCGCTGCGGCTGCGCCCCAAGGAAGGGCTTGCCATCATGAACGGCACCGCAGTGATGACCGCGCTGGCCTGCCTGGCGTTTGACCGCGCCGATTACCTGTGCCGCCTGTCTGCGCGCTTGACTGCGTTCAACGTGGTCGCCAGTGCCGGCAATGCGCATCACTTCGATGAAACCCTGTTCGCGGCCAAGCCGCATCCCGGACAGATGCGCGTGGCCGCGCGGCTGCGCGAAGACCTGCATGGCGACAACCCGCAGCGCAACGACAAGCGCCTGCAGGATCGCTATTCGCTGCGCTGCGCGCCGCATGTGATCGGCGTGCTGGAGGACGCGCTGCCGTTTTTGCGCCAGTTGATCGAAACCGAACTCAACAGCGCCAACGACAATCCGTTGGTCGATCCGGATGAAGAGCGCATCCTGCACGGCGGACATTTCTATGGTGGCCACATCGCGTTTGCGATGGACGCGATGAAGAACGCGGTGGCCAACCTCGCCGACCTGCTCGACCGCCAGCTCGCGCTGCTGGTCGATGCGCGCTTCAACCACGGGCTGCCGGCCAACCTGTCGGGCGCAACCGGCCCGCGAGCGGCGATCAACCACGGGCTGAAGGCGTTGCAGATCAGCGTGTCGGCATGGACGGCGGAAGCACTGAAACTGACCATGCCGGCCTCGGTGTTTTCGCGCTCCACCGAATGCCACAACCAGGACAAGGTCAGCATGGGTACCATCGCCGCGCGCGACTGCCTGCGCGTGATCGAGTTGGTGGAGCAGGTGGCGGCGGCGATGCTGGTCGCGGCGCGGCAGGCAATGGAACTGCGCCGGCGCGTTGCGCCAGGTGCGGTGATGCAAGGCGCGCCGGCGGCGATGCTGGAGGACCTGTCGGCACGGATCGCGCTGGTCGAGGAGGACCGCGCGCTGGATGGCGAGCTGCGCCTGTTGCTGGATGATGTGCGTGCGCGGCGCTGGAGTCTGTATGGGCAGTGACGCGAAGCGCAATGACGACGCGCTGATGATCGAAGTCGAACTGGAACCTGCGTTCCACGACTGCGACCCGATGTGCGTGGTCTGGCATGGCAACTACTTCAAGTATTTCGAGATCGCCCGCTGCGCACTGCTGCGGCGGCACGATTACGACTATCCGCAGATGAACGCATCCGGCTACCTGTTCCCGGTGGTGGATGCGCGGGTGAAGTACATTCGCCCGCTGCGCTTCGCCCAGCCGCTGCGGGTGCGGGCGACCGTCGCCGAATGGGAGAACCGCTTGAAGATCGACTACCAGATCCGCGACGCCGCCAGCGGTGAAGTGCTGACCCGCGCGCATACCATCCAGGTGGCGGTGCATGCTGCAACCAACCAGATGCAATACGTCTGCCCGCCGGTGTTGTGGGAACGATTGGGAGTACCCGCGCCATGATTCTGCATTTGCTGCATTCGCTGCGTTCGATGGTTTTTTTCCGCGCGCTGCTGTGTACGGCGTTGCTGGCGGGCGGCGGCATCGCCGATGCCGCCGATCCGCAGGTGCAGGCCATCACCGCGTCGATGGCGAAACCCGACGTGCTGCGCGGCCAGTTCGTGCAGGAAAAGCAGGTCAGCGGCTTCAAGAATCCGCTGCGTTCGCAGGGCCGCTTCGTGGTTGCGCGCAAGCATGGCGTGATCTGGACGACGCTCAAGCCGTTCCCGTCCGAACTGGTGGTCACCGCCGACCGCATCCTCAGCCGCCAGCGTGATGGCAGTAGCCGGGTGGAACTGGAGGCGCGCCAGCAACCGGCGCTGCGTTCGGTCAATGCGGTGATGTTCGCGCTGATGAGCGGCGACGTGCAGGCGCTGTCCAGCCAGTTCAAGGTGACCGCCACCCGCGAAGGCCAGGGCTGGCGGCTGCTGCTGACGCCGAAGTCGCAGGTGCTGGCAAAAGCCTTCCGCACCCTGTCGTTGCAAGGCGATCGCTACGTGCGTGACGTGGAAATCACCGAAGCCAGCGGCGACCGCACCCGCATCCGCTTCAGCGACATGCGCGAGACGCCGGCCACGCTCGCCGCCGACGAGGCACGTCGTTTTGACTGAAGCCCAGGCACCAACGCATTTGCGCCGCTGGTGGCGGTGGCTGGGCATCGCCTGGCTGCTGCTGTTGCTGGCGCTGGGCGTGCAGCAATGGCGGTTGTGGAGTGTGCAATCGCGGATCGATACCGACATCCTCGCGCTGCTGCCGCAGGACGCGAGCGACCGCCTGCTGTCCGATGCCACCCGTCGCATCGCCGATGCCAGTGCGCGGCAGGTGGTGGTGCTGGTGGGCAGTGAAGATGGCGAAGCGACGCTGCGCGCGCAGGCCGCATTCGCGCAGGCAGTGAACGCCGATGCCGAAGCCACGCTCCTGCATCCGGCTGGATCGGTCGAAGGCTGGTTTGAACAGGCACGCGGTTTCTACGCGCCTTATCGTGATCGTTTGCTCACCGTGCAGCAGCGCGCGCGGTTGCAACAGGCCAATGCCGGCGCGCTGGCCGAGCAGGCGCTGGCCAGCCTGTACGGGCCGATGGGTGCGCCGCGCCTGACCGACTGGCGGAGCGATCCGCTGTCGCTGTGGCCGCAGTGGTGGCAGCAGCGCGCGGCAGGTGCCGGTTTGCAACTGGGTGACGATGGCCTGCTCGAAGCCGATGGCAGGCATTGGGCGCTGCTGCAATACGAAACCCGCGATTCGGCATTCAAGCTGGATGGCAAGCGCCATCTGGGCGGGTTGCTGGAACGCGCCGCGCAGGCGGCGAAGGCAGCGGCACCCGGCCTCGAAATCCTGCATGCCGGGGTGCCGCTGCACGCCGAAGCCGCAGCGGTGCAGGCCAATCGCGAAATCAACACCATTGGCTGGGGTTCGCTGGCGGCCGTGCTGCTGCTGGTGTGGCTGGCGTTTCGTTCGTTGCGGCCGATCCTGCTGGTGGCAGCGTCATTGCTGATTGGCTGTGGCGTGGCGCTGGCGGTGACGGTCATGGTGTTCGGCAAGATTCATGTGTTGACGCTGGTGTTCGGCGCTTCGCTGGTGGGCGTGGCCGAGGATTACGGCATCCACTGGTTTGCGTCGCGCCAGGCAGAGCCGTCCCATCGCCGCTGGGCGTTGTTGCGGCATTTGCTGCCGGGGCTGTGGCTGGCGCTGCTCACCAGCGCACTGGCTTACCTCGCACTCGGGTTGGCACCGTTTCCCGGCCTGCGCCAGATGGCGCTGTTCTCGGTGGTTGGGCTGAGCGCGGCATTTGTGACCGTGATCTTCTGGTTCCCGTGGTTGGATGGCGGCGACATTCGCCCGACCCGTTTCTCGATGTGGCTGGGCAGCACGCTTGCGCGCTGGCCGCGATTGCAGGGGCGTCGCGGGATTGGCCTGTTCGTCGGCGTGGTCTTGGTGTTGTCGGCCATCGGCATCGCCCGCCTGCAGGGCGATGACAATCTGCGCAGCCTGCAATCCACGCCGCCGGTGCTGATGACGGAGCAGCTGCGCATCGGCAAATTGCTGGGCCTGCCCAGCCCGGCGCAGTTCTATCTGGTGCAGGGCAGGGATGCCGCGCAACTGCTGCAACGCGAGGAAGCACTGGCTGCGAAGCTGCGCGCATTGGTCGATGAACACCGCATTGGCGGCTATCGCGCAATCAGCGACTGGCTGCCCTCGCCTGCACGCCAGCAGGCGGATGCCGCGTTGACTGCGAAGGTCGAGCCGCAGGTGTTGGCGCGGGTGTCCGAGGCCGTGGGTGAATCGCTGTCGCGCCCGGATTTTGCCGATGCCCCGCTGACGGCGCAGGCCTTCCTTGCATCGCCTGCCTCGCAGCCACTGCGTCAGCTATGGCTGGGTGACGTGGGCGGGCAGGTGACCAGCGTGGTGATGGTCAATGACCTGTCGCGTCCCAATGCGCTGGCTGATTTGCGCGCCGCTGCCGAAGGCTTGCCCGGCGTGCGCTGGGTGGATCGCAGCGCCGACTTCTCGCGGTTGCTGGGCCATTACCGCAGGTTGATGAGCGGCCTGCTGCTGGTCGGCGTGGCGCTGGTGCTGGCCGCATTGTGGCTGCGCTATCGCCAGCAGGCGTGGCGCGTGCTGACGCCGACCCTGCTGGCCGTGGCATTGACGCTGGGCCTGCTGGGCTTGCTTGGACAGCCGCTGCAATTGTTCAACGTGCTGGCACTGCTGTTGCTGCTGGGCATGGGCATCGACTACGGCATCTTCCTGATCGAACATCGCGGCGATGCCTCGGCATGGCTTGCGGTCTGCGTGGGCGCGGCCAGCACCTGGCTTTCGTTCGGGTTGCTGGCCTTGTCGCAGACGCCGGCACTGCGCGCGTTCGGGCTGACGTTGTTGTTCGGCATCGGTCAGGTCTGGTTGATCTCGCCGCTGTTCCGCCCGTTGCCAAACCCGCAGGCCTGACCTTCTGCCCACATCCAACCACCAACACACTGGAATATTCCGATGCAGCCGACCGTGGAAGAAACCGACATCCTCATCATCGGCGCGGGCCCGGCCGGCTCGGTTGCGGCCGCGATGCTGCGCCAGCGCGGGTTGCGCGTATTGATGCTGGAACGCGAGCAGTTCCCGCGCTTTTCCATCGGCGAGAGCCTGCTGCCGCAAAGTATGGAATACATCGAGGCAGCGGGACTGCTGCGCGACGTGGTGGAAGCCGGGTTCCAGTACAAGAACGGCGCAACCTTCGAGCGTGGTGATCGCAGCTCGCAGTTTGATTTCCGCGACAAGTTTTCCGAAGGCTGGGGCACCACCTACCAGGTGCAGCGTGCCGACTTTGACCACGTATTGGCCAAGGGCGCGCAGCGCATGGGTGCGGAGCTGCGGTTCCAGCATGAAGTGCTGGCCGTGGAGCCGGGTGAGCGCCCGCGCGTGACGGTGCGTTCGCCCGAGGGCGAGCAATACGTGGTCGAAGCCGGTTTCCTGCTGGATGCCAGCGGCTTCGCGCGCCTGCTGCCGCGTTTGCTGAAGCTTGAATCGCCGTCCAACTTCCCGGTGCGTGGCGCGATCTTCACCCATGTGCGCGACAACATCCCGCCCGGCACGTTTGACCGCAACAAGATCGTAATCACCACCCATCCCGAGCATGTGGACGTGTGGTACTGGACGATTCCGTTTTCAAACGGTTGCTGCTCGCAGGGCGTGGTGGCCGAACAGGCGTTCCTGGCGCGCTATCCGGGTACCGAACTGGAACGCCTGCAGGCATTGGTGAGCGAAGCGCCAAACCTGCGCCGCCTGCTGGCGAATGCAACATGGGACGTGCTGCCCGTGCGGCAGATCGTGGGGTATTCGGCCAATGTGGCGTCACTGGTGGGGCCGGGCTATGCCTTGCTCGGCAATGCCGGCGAGTTCCTCGATCCGGTGTTTTCCTCCGGCGTCACCATCGCCTTCAAGTCCGCGCAGCTTGCAGCCGATTGCCTGTTGCGCCGGAAGAATGGCGAAGCCGTGGACTGGGTGAACGACTTCGAGATGCCGCTGCGCGCCGGCGTGCGTACCTTCCGCCGCTTCGTCGAATCCTGGTATGCCGGTGGCTTCCAGGACATCGTCTTCCACACCGAGCAAAACCCGGATGTGCGCCGCATGATCTGCTCGATCCTGGCCGGCTATGCGTGGGACACGAAAAATCCTTACGTGGATGATGAAGGCGGTCGCCGCATGCGCGTGCTGGAGGAATTGTGCGGCGGCTGATCGCGCTGGCGCTGGCCTGCATGTTGGCGGCTTGCGCCACGCGCGCGCCACATGCAGGGATCGAACTGCCGCCACTGCGCTTGCCGCCTGCGGCATTGGGCCATGACGTAGCCGCGCAGCAGCGGCTGCATTTCGCGTTTGGCGCGCAGCAGCGGGAGATGGACGCGCTGCTGGAAGTGGAGGCCGGGGAAGTCCGGCTGGCCGTGCAGGCGATGGGCCAGACCGGCGTGCGCCTGCGCTGGGACGGCAAGGAACTGACGCAGCAACGCGCGCCATGGCTGCCATCTGCGGTGCGCGCGGAGCGGGTGCTGGATGACCTGCAGTTTGCGCTGTGGCCTGCCGATGCCATTCGCCGCGTGTTGCCGCCCACATGGACATTGCGCGAAGCGGGCAACGTCCGGGAGCTGTTGCGCGACGACACGGTCTGGCTGTCGATGGAAAAAAGCGAAGACGGGCGCATCCACCTGCACAATCGCGCCGAAGGCTACCGGCTGGACATCGAATCGGTGGACAGCGGGGGCGTGCCGTGATCGACGCGCCGGTGTACCTCAACGAACTCGGCATCGTCTGCGCGCTCGGTTGCGGGCAGCAGGCAGTGGCCGATGCGCTGTTCGCCGCCGATGCACCGCAAGGCGTGCGGGTTGGCGACTGGCTTACGCCGGGCAGGCCGTTGGCGCTAGGCATGGCGCAGGACGCGCTTGCCGATCTGTCGCGTCATCCGCCGCATGCCCGCAGCCGCAACAACGCGCTGCTGCTGACGGCGTTCGCGCAGATTCGCGAAGCCGTGGAAGTTGCGATTGCCCGCCACGGTGCCGGGCGCGTCGCGGTGGTGGTGGGCACCAGCACCTCCAGCATCGGCGAAACCGAACGCGCGCTGCCGCAGCGCATGGAGAGCGGCGACTGGCCGCAAGGCTTCCATTACGCGCAGCAGGAAATCGGTGATCCCTCGCGCTTCCTGGCGCATGTGTCCGGCGCGCGCGGGCCGGCATGGACGATGTCCACCGCGTGTTCGTCCAGTGCCAAGGCGCTGGCTTCGGCGGCGCGGCTGCTGCGCGCCGGCATCGCCGATGCAGTGATCGCCGGCGGTGCGGATTCGCTGTGCGCGTTCACCATCGGCGGCTTCAGCGCGCTGGAATCGGTATCGGTAGCGCGCTGCAACCCGTTTTCGCGCAATCGCGCAGGCATCAACATCGGCGAGGGCGCGGCCCTGTTCCTGCTCACCCGCGAACCCGGCCCGGTGCGGCTGGCCGGCTGGGGCGAAAGCTCGGATGCGCACCACATGTCAGCGCCGGAACCCTCGGGCGCGGGCGCGATGGACGCGATCCGGCAGGCACTGGCGCGCGCGGGCATTACGGCTGGCGACGTCGGCTACGTCAACCTGCATGGCACTGCGACACCGCTGAACGATGCGATGGAAAGCCGGGCGGTGGCGGCGACGCTGCATGCAGAAACATCCGTCAGTTCCACCAAGCCGCTGACCGGGCATGCGCTCGGCGCGGCGGGCGCGATCGAGGCCGGGCTGTGCTGGCTGACGATGGCGCGCAATCCGGATGGCCTGCTGCCGCCGCACTGGTGGGATGGGCAGGCCGATCCGGAACTGCCGGCGCTGCGTTTCATCGCGCCGGGGCAGCGCATGGACGCGCCGCTGCGCTACGCCTTGAGCCATTCCTTTGCCTTCGGCGGCAGCAATGCCGTGCTGCTGTTCGGGAGGCCGTGATGGCGACGCACGAACCCATCCATGACATCACGTTGGTGATGCCGCACAGCGGCACCATGCTGCTGCTGGATCGCGTGATTGCGCATGACGACGATGGCATCGTCACCGAACTGCGGGTGCCCTTCGATGGGCCATTCCATGTGGATGGCGGCGTTCCGGCCTATGTCGGCATCGAATACATGGCGCAGGCCGTGGCTTGCTGGGCCGGCTGCCAGGCACGCAGACGTGGCGCGCCGCCGCCGATTGGCTTCCTGCTGGGCAGCCGCCGCTACGACTGCACGGTGCCGCTGTTCACAAGCGGCATGTTGCTGCGAGTGGAGGCACGGCGCGAGATCATGGGCGAAAATGGCCTGGGCGTCTTCGCCTGCCGCATCCTGTCCGGGGATGCGGCATTGGCGACGGCCAACGTGTCGGTGTTCGAACCACCGGATGCGAAGGCCTATCTGGACAACGAAGCATGAGCAAGGACGAGGCAATGACGGAATCCAGGACCGTGCTGGTCACCGGTGCAAGCCGGGGGATCGGCAGGGCGGTCGCGCTGCGTGCCGCGCGCGACGGCTTCGACGTGGTCGTGCATTGCCGCAGCCGCATCGAAGAGGCGCAAGCCGTGGCGGCGCAGGTATGTGCGCTGGGCCGCAGTGCGCGCGTGTTGTGTTTCGACATCGGTGACCGTGATGCAGCCGCGCAGGCGCTGACCGCCGACGTGGAGACGCATGGCGCTTACTACGGCGTGGTCTGCAATGCCGGCATCGCCTGCGACACCGCTTTTCCGGCGATGAGCGGCGAGGAATGGGATCGCGTGCTGCGCACCAACCTCGACGGCTTCTACAACGTGCTCAACCCGCTGGTGATGCCGATGGTGCGGCGGCGCAAGCCGGGCCGCATCGTCACCCTGTCCTCCGTGTCGGGGCTGGTTGGCAATCGCGGCCAGACCAATTACAGCGCGGCCAAGGCCGGCATCATCGGTGCGACCAAGGCGCTGGCGCTGGAACTGGCAAGTCGCGGCATCACCGTCAACTGCGTTGCGCCCGGATTGGTGGATACCCAGATGCTGCAAGCCGAAGTCATCGAACATGCAATGAAGCTGATCCCCGCCAACCGCCTCGGCCGCCCGGAAGAAGTGGCGGCGGCGGTGGCCTTCCTGCTTTCGGAGGATGCCGGCTACATCACCCGGCAGGTCATCTCGGTCAACGGAGGCATGGTCTGATGCGCCAGCGTCGCGTCGTCGTCACCGGTGCCGCCGGCATCAGCCCGCTTGGCAATGACTGGCCCGGCATCCACGCGCGCCTGCGCGCGTGCCGCAACGCGGTGCAGCGCATGGACGCCTGGGACATCTATCGTGGCCTGAACACCAAGCTCGGTGCGCCTGCCGCCCCGTTCGAACTGCCCGCGCACTACAACCGCAAGACTACCCGCAGCATGGGCCGGGTTGCGCTGATGGCGGTGCGCGCCAGCGAACTCGCGCTGGAGAGTGCCGGCCTGCTCGGCCATCCGGTGCTGACCAGCGGGCGAGTGGGCGTGTCGAATGGTTCCTCGGCAGGCACGCACGCGGCGATGGGGGACTTTGGTCGCATGCTCAACGAGCACACCACCGAAGGCATCAACGCCACCACCTACATCAAGATGATGAGCCACACCGCGCCGGTGAACATTGGCGTGTTCTTCGGGCTGACCGGGCGCGTCATCACCACCTCCAGCGCCTGCACCTCCGGCAGCATGGGCATTGGCTCGGCGTATGAGGTCGTGCGCGACGGCAAGCAGGTGGCGATGCTGGCCGGCGGTTCGGAGCAGCTGGATGCCACGGCA
Source organism: Thermomonas sp. (assembly GCF_047606765.1). Taxonomy (GTDB): domain Bacteria; phylum Pseudomonadota; class Gammaproteobacteria; order Xanthomonadales; family Xanthomonadaceae; genus Thermomonas. The sequence goes on from NZ_JASGED010000093.1 coordinate 20,758, forward strand.
TCGGCGGTGTTCGA
>NZ_JASGED010000094.1:0-6332 GCF_047606765.1 Thermomonas sp.
CCGTACTTGTTGGTGCGGGCGAACACGGCCAGCGAGTTGATCAGGCCGATGTTCGGGCCTTCCGGCGTTTCGATGGTGCAGACGCGGCCGTAATGGGTCGGGTGTACGTCGCGCACTTCGAAGCCGGCGCGCTCGCGGGTCAGGCCACCCGGGCCCAGCGCCGAGACGCGACGCTTGTGGGTCACTTCCGACAGCGGGTTGTTCTGGTCCATGAACTGCGACAGCTGCGAGGAGCCGAAGAACTCCTTGATCGCGGCGGCAACCGGCTTGGCATTGATGAGATCCTGCGGCGACAGGCCATCGGCCTCGGCCATCGACAGGCGCTCCTTGACCGCGCGCTCGACGCGCACAAGACCCACGCGGAACACGTTCTCGGCCATTTCGCCGACCGAACGCACGCGACGGTTGCCCAGATGGTCGATGTCATCGACCGTGCCGCGACCGTTGCGGATTTCGGTCAGCACCTTGATGACATCAAGGATGTCGGAACCGGCACCCACCTCGTTGCGCAGGCGCACGGACTCTTCGTCCTTGCGATCCGCGAAGTAGCGCGCGTCGTACAGCACCGGCGCGCCAGTGACTTCCTTGCGGCCGATGCGGCGGTTGAACTTCATCCGGCCAACGCTCGACAGGTCATAGCGCTCGAAGGTGAAGAACAGGTTGTGGAACAGGTTCTGCGCGGCGTCCTTGGTCGGCGGCTCGCCCGGACGCATCATGCGGTAGATCTCGACCAGCGCTTCCAGCTGGGTCTTGGTGCTGTCGATGCGCAGGGTGTTGGAGATGTACGGGCCGCGGTCCAGATCGTTCACCCACAGGGTGCCGACGCTGGCGATGCCGGCCTTGCGCAGCTTGGCCAGGATGTCGTCATTGATTTCATCGTTGGCCGTGGCCAGCAGTTCGCCGGTCTTCGGGTCGATGACATCGTGCGACAGGATGCGGCCGACGATGTAGCTGTCCGGCACGGCGAGTGCAGACACACCGGCGGTTTCCAGCTGCTTCACATGGCGCGCGGTGATGCGCTTGCCGGCCTCGACGATGACCTTGTCGCCATCGGCCAGGTCGAAGTCCAGCGTTTCGCCACGCAGGCGCTCGGGCACCAGCTCAAGCTGCACGCCTTCGGCTTCGATGTGGAAGGTGTTGATGTCGAAGAACTCGTTCAACATCTCTTCGTTGGTGTAGCCCAGTGCGCGCAGCAGCACGCTGACCGGCAGCTTGCGGCGGCGGTCGATACGGGTGAACAGCGCGTCCTTCGGGTCGAACTCGAAGTCCAGCCACGAGCCGCGGTAGGGGATCACGCGGGCGGAGAACAGCAGCTTGCCCGAGCTGTGGGTCTTGCCACGGTCGTGGTCGAAGAACACGCCCGGCGAGCGGTGCAGCTGGGAGACGATGACGCGCTCGGTGCCGTTGACGATGAAGGTGCCGTTGTCGGTCATGAGCGGGATCTCGCCCATATAGACCTCCTGCTCCTTCACGTACTTGATCGCCTTGGTGGACGATTCACGGTCGTAGATCACCAGGCGCACGGTGACGCGCAGCGGTGCGCCGTAGCTCAGGCCACGGTTGCGGCACTCGCGCTCGTCGAACGCCGGCTCGCCCAGCTTGTAGCCAACGTATTCCAGCGCGGCGTTGCCGCTGTAGCTGCTGATCGGGAACACCGATTTCAGCGCGGCATGCAGGCCACGGTCCTCGCGCTTGGCGGGATCGGTGTGCTCCTGCAGGAACTCGCGATAGGAATCGACCTGGATGGCGAGCAGGAACGGCACTTCCAGGATCGAGCGGCTCTTGCCGAAATCCTTGCGGATGCGCTTCTTCTCGGTGAAGGAATATTTCTGGATGGCGGTGGTCATGGGGCGTGCGCCTCGTCTCTCATTCGGCCACGCATGCGCGGCCTACGGGGGAATGCCTGGAACTGACAGTGGGAAGTCGCTGGTATTGCCGGCACCAGCACGCCCTCTCCCGCTACTTCCGACTGTCAACTCGTATGGAACTGCGATGTTTCAAAGCTGCGATGTTTCGGTGGTTCCCGGTGCCGCGCGAACGCAGCCCCGTACAACGGCTAAAGGCCGGGGGCTTTCGCCCCCAGCCTTCAGTGGTCGCCGGCGTGGGCCAGACGACGCAAGGACTGCTTACTTGACTTCGACGGTCGCACCGGCGGCTTCAAGGTCCTTCTTCATCTTCTCGGCGTCTTCCTTCGACACGCCTTCCTTCACGGTGCCGCCGGCCTCGGTGAGGTCCTTGGCTTCCTTCAGGCCCAGGCCAGTGATGCCGCGAACGGCCTTGATCACTTCGACCTTCTTGTCGCCAGCGGACTTCAGGATGACGTTGAACTCGGTCTGCTCTTCGGCAGCAGCAGCGGCCGGACCGGCAGCAGCAACGGCCATGACCGGGGCGGCGGCGGAGACGCCGAACTTCTCTTCGATGGCCTTCACCAGCTCCATCACTTCCATCAGCGACTTGGCGGCGATGGCGTCGACGATTTGCTCGTTGGACAGGGACATGTGTATTACCTCTGGATGTGTTTCGTTTGGATGGGAAACGTTGTCTTGGGCTTAGGCCGGTTCGGCTTCGGCGGCGGCTTCGGCAGCCGGGGCGGCATCGCCACCACCTTGCTGGTCGGCCACGGCCTTGACCGCACGGGCAAACATCGCCGCAGGTTCGGCCAGCACGCGTGCCAGCATGCCGAGCGCCTGCTCCAGCGTCGGCAGCGAGGCCAACACTTCGACATGCGCGGGGCCGTACTGCTGGCCTTCGACCACGACCAGCTTCGGTTGCAGCTTGTCGTTACCCTTGGAAAACTCCTTGATCAGGCGACCGGCAGCGCCGGGCTCCTCGGTCGAGAACGCATACAGAAGGGGGCCGACCATCGAGTCCTTAGCGACTGCGAAATCGGTGCCTTCCACGGCGCGCGCGGCCAGCGTGTTCTTGACGACTTTCAAGTACACGCCGGTTTCGCGGGCCTTCTTGCGCATCGCGGTCATCTGTTCGACCGTGGTGCCTGCGTACTCGGCTGCGATCAGGGAGTGTGCCTTGGCGGCGACTTCGGCCACCTCGGCGACAACGTTCTGCTTTTGGGACAGATTGAGAGCCATGATCACTCCTCGATTGAATGCCGCCTGCGGCTCCAGCCGCCGACGGTCCTTGGGTGATGCCGATCCGTGGCATCTCGGGATGCGATGGGCATCCCGGCGGTGGCCTTCCTCAAGCTGTCTTGAACCAAAACATCCTGAAAGGGCGTCACCATCTACGCAGGCCAGCACCCTCGCGGATGCGGATTAAGCGATCCCGCCTTCGGCAACGGCGAATCCATGCCATGTGAGCATCCCTGCCCGTCGTTGCCTTGCGCAGACCGCACCTGCGGTCTTTGACGGCTTCCATCGCGGTCAATTGCGACGGGGCCTTCAAAATTCCTTTGCCTCGGCGCGAGTCAAACACCCTCATCCGTCTTCGGCACCTTCTCCCGCGGGAGAAGGGAAAACCACTACCCCCTCCCGCGAAGCGGGAAGGAAACAGCAAATTACTTCAGGCTCAGCGAAGCCTGATCGACGGTCACGCCCGGGCCCATGGTCGAGCTGAGCGAGATCTTCTGCAGGTACTGACCCTTCGAGGTCGCCGGCTTGGCCTTGATGAGGTCAGCCAGCAGCGCCTGCAGGTTGCCCTTCAGCGCGTCGTTCTCGAAGTTGGCCTTGCCGATGGTGCAGTGGATGATGCCGGCCTTGTCGGTGCGGTAGCGCACCTGACCCGCCTTGGCATTCTTCACCGCTTCCGCCGGGTTCGGCGACACGGTGCCGACCTTCGGGTTGGGCATCAAGCCGCGCGGGCCAAGCACGGTGCCGAGCTTGCCGACCACGCGCATCGCGTCCGGGGTGGCGATGACCACGTCGTAGTTCAGGTCGCCAGCGGTCATCTTCTCCGCCAGATCGTCCATGCCCACGGCGTCGGCGCCGGCAGCCAGCGCCTCGTCGGCCTTGGCACCGGCGGGCACGAACACGGCCACGCGCACGGACTTGCCGGTGCCGGCGGGCAGCACGGTGGAACCGCGCACCTGCTGGTCGGACTTCTTGGCGTCAACGCCAAGGCGCACGGCCACGTCGATGGCCTCGACGAACTTGGCCTTGCTGTTGTCCTTCAGGATCTTCAGGGCTTCGTCGATCGAATACGCCTTGCCCGGCTTGGTGGCGGCGAGGATCGCCTTCTGTCGCTTGTTGAGTGCCATCGTCTTAACCCTCCACCACCAAGCCCATGGAACGGGCCGAGCCCGCAATCGTCCGCACCGCCGCGTCCAGATCGGCTGCGGTCAGGTCGGGTTCCTTCGCCTTGGCGATGTCTTCCAGCTGGGCGCGGGTGACCTTGCCCACCTTCTCGGTGTTCGGGCGCTTGGAACCGGAGGTGATGCCCACGGCCTTCTTCAGCAGGATGGTCGCCGGCGGCGTCTTGGTGATGAAGGTGAAGGTACGGTCGGAGTACGCCGTGATGACGGTCGGGATCGGCAGGCCCGGCTCCAACTTCTGCGTGGCGGCGTTGAACGCCTTGCAGAACTCCATGATGTTCAGGCCGCGCTGACCCAGAGCAGGACCGACCGGCGGCGAGGGATTGGCCTGACCGGCCTTCACCTGCAGCTTGATGTAGCCAATTACTTTCTTAGCCATTGTGTTGTCTCCGGGTGCAAGCGCCTGTTTTGCAGGCTCCCCATCGTGTCGGGAACGTCATTTTCGAAAGCGATGCGTGTCCCGACGTCACGCACCACCCTGCATTCATCCGTGCCAATGGCCGCACTTGGCGGCCATTCGGTGATCCGGTTCCCCGCAGGGAGCCGGAAATGATAACAGGTTTTTCGCCACACTGCCGGGCGAGGCCCGGCGACCCGCTCAGGCCTTTTCGACTTGGGCGAACTCCAGTTCAACCGGGGTGGAGCGGCCGAAGATCAGCACTGCGACGCGCAGGCGGCTCTTCTCGTAGTTGATTTCCTCGACCACGCCGTTGAAGTCGTTGAACGGGCCGTCGGTGACCCGCACCATCTGGCCCGGCTCGAACAGCACCTTCGGCTTCGGCTTCTCCACGCCTTCCTGCACGCGCTGCAGGATGACGTCGGCCTCTTCGTCGCGGATCGGCAGCGGACGGTCGGCGGTGCCGCCAATGAAACCCATCACCTTCGGGGTTTCCTTGACCAGGTGCCAGGACTCGTTGTCCATGCGCGGGATGCCGTCTTCGGCATGGGTAGCGATCTGCACCAGCACGTAGCCTGGAAAGAACTTGCGCTCGGAGCGGCGCTTCTGGCCGGAACGCATTTCCACCACTTCCTCGGTGGGCACCAGCACGTCGCCAAAACGATCCTGCATGCCGGCCCGGGTGATGCGGTCGCGCAGCGCCTGCGCCACGGACTTCTCAAACCCGGAATAGGCGTGAACCACGTACCAGCGCTTCTGGACTTCTGAATTGCTCACTGCGGTCTCCATCAGTTGCCCAGCAGCGCCTTCACCGCGAGCTGGATGATCCAGTCGAAGGCAGCCAGGATCAGGCTGATGGTGATCACCGCAGCGATCACCACCCACATCATGCGGGTCGTTTCCTGGCGCGTCGGCCAGACCACCTTGCGCAGCTCGAAGCGCGACTCCGACAGGAACTCGCGGGTACGCGCGCCCCTGCCCGTCAGCATGAAGATGCCGACGCCAAGCAGCAGCCCCAGTACGACCACCGCCACACGGACGCCGGCCAGCCACTGGCCATCGAACCAGTAGTAGGCAAACACGCCACCCGCGGCAAGCAACAGCGCGGCGGCGTACTTCAGGATGTCCCCGGCACCGGCGGACTGGTTGGGCAGCGTATTGCTGGTCAAGACGTCTTCTCTTTTGCGCGGCCCGCGCAGAACGCGGAACCGAGGTGGCACGCCAGGAGGGACTCGAACCCCCAACCTGCGGTTTTGGAGACCGCTGCTCTGCCAATTGAGCTACTGGCGTATCGAAAAATTACCTGCCTTCCGAAAAAGGCAATGGCGGCTTGCGCCGCCTGCCCTCGTTCCAACGCGCTTGGCGGCTTGTCGGAACTGATCCCCGCTTTCGCGGGGATGATGCTGCGAAGACCAAAAGCTGGATCCCCGCCTTCGCGTGGATGACGCTGTGAAGATCAAAAGCTGGATCCCCGATAAAAGCGCTCGGGGATGACGTTCCACCTGCCGTGCGCGCCGAAGCGCGCACGGGGTGTCACGTCACTTGATGATCTTCGCCACCACGCCAGCGCCGACAGTACGGCCACCTTCGCGGATCGCGAAGCGCAGGCCTTCGTCCATCGCCACCGGATTGATCAGGCTCACCACCATCTTGATGTTGTCGCCCGGC
>NZ_JASGED010000095.1:0-47300 GCF_047606765.1 Thermomonas sp.
CCGAGGGCAGGACTTACGACACGCTGGTCACCCAGCTTGGTGACCGGATCAATGCGCAGGAATCGCGCCTGATTTCGCTGGAAACAGGGCTAGACCAAGAGCGCGATGCGAGACGGCAGGCGGAAGAAAAGGTGTACGAACTGACCATGCGCATGATGCGCTTGGAGTTTGAGTTGCGGAAACACAACATCGAGGTGCCGGAATGAACGCCCTGCTGCTGCGCGCATTCTGGCCGGTGTTGATCGCATCCCTGCTGGTGTTCGGCGGCTGCCGGTGGCAAGCCAAACTGGATGCGGGCGAGATTGCCGAATTGAAGGCGACGCATGCGGCCACGCTGGCCGAGATTGCGGAAAAGACGCGCGTTGCCGCCGACAAGGCAGTAGCGGCGCGCATTGCTTACAGCGACAAGGCATTGGCCGACCAAGCGGCCTATCAGAAGGGGGTCAATGATGCGTATGCGCGAGGGAATGCTGTTGGGGCTGCTGTTGCTGCCGGGACTGTGCGGGTGCGCGAGGTCTGGCGGGATCAATGTCCGGCCACCGCTGCCGGGAAAGGCTCCGAACCTGCTGGAAGGGATCAGCCCATCACTCAAGGCCGAGCAGACGCTATCGGGCGAATTGTTGGATACGGCGGGCAGTGGGACGCGACCTATGCCCTTGCCATCCATCGATTGAATCAGGCGCAGACCCTGCTGAACGCCTGCTACGAACAACCGGGAGACTGACATGGCAACAACCGAACTGCTTGCGCCGACGACTGCTGCGGGATCAAGCGCCGCCTTCACCGTGACGGATACACCTGTTCCGGTGGCGATCAAGGCAGATTACAAGGACATTGGCTCTGACTGGATTTCCATTGAGCGCAAGACAAGCGGCGGTCACTGGCTGGCCGTGGGTCGCCTGACGCGCGAAGTGCCGGCGCTTGTTGTGGAAGGGGCGGGTGAGTACCGCGCCACCAAGCGGCCATCCGAGCATGCCATCGGAGCCGATCAGGGCTGACGATGGGCAGGCATCGCGTCCCGAAGTGGAATAACCCGCTTGCGTCTGTGGTTGTTGAGGACGGCGCAACCATCGGTGCAACGTTCGGCGTCGATCTTCGCTGGCCGAGTGGCGCGTTGGTGCAGGCATCGGATTTCCAAGGTGCGCAGTCTGGCGCGGGAAGCGTGACGTACTGGCGCACGATCATGGAGACGCCGCCGAATGTCACGGCGCTTGGCGCAACGAACACGACCGGCCTGTATGTCGTGACTGGCGCAGGAACGAGCGTGACGCGGGCGCTGGTTGTTGATGTTGCCGATCTGACGCTTGCGAACGGCAATGGCGCAGCGGGCAATCCTGCGCTGGCGCTGGCCGAAGTCCCGGATGCCGGCGGCGGCGCATTGCTGAAAACCGCCTTCGACACGAAGGGCAGGAAAACGGGCAGTAGTGCCGCCACGACTGACGACCTCGCCGAAGGCGCGGCAAATCTCTACTTCACCGACGCGCGCGCTGACGCGCGCGTTGATGCATTCAAGGCTTCACTTCCTGCACTCACTGACGCTGTTGATGACGCCGCTGCTGCCGTTGCTGGCGTTGCTGTCGGCGGAATGTACCGCAATGGCTCTGCCCTGATGATCCGGATTTCCTGACATGAACATCACCCGCCCGATCATCCAGCCGATCTGCCGTGCGCTTACCGAAGGCGGGGGTGGTAGTGCGCCCGCCCCATCACTCACCGATCAACTCCGCACTGCCCTGTTCTCCAACGGCGAGATGGGCGGCATGTGGGATGCACTGCGTGCCGACGCACTCTGGCAAGACACAGCAGGCACCACCCCGGCAGGCGTGCTTGACCCTGTGGGGCGTATGGATGACCTGTCGGGGAACGGCAAACACGCGGTGCAAGCCGCTTCTGCGAAGCGACCGCAGCGTATCGCTGCGGGCCTGCTGTTCGACGGCATCGACGATAAGCTTGTCACCCCAAGCATCGACCTGTCGGCGGCGCAGTGCGTGATCGCTGCCGCGCTGTTCGAGCCGCTGAGCACAACCGCAAACTACCCGCCATACTTCACGCACTCTGGGTTGCCGTGGCAGGCAAACCCATCCATAGCCTTTTTTGGGCGTTCGTCAAGCGGTATCGTCGTCGCTACCCGAGCAGACTATATGTCTGCCGGAAAAGAACTCGCGGTTGTGCTTGCGCAGCAACAGATGGTTGCTGTCTCAAGACGCAACGCCCCTGCGCTAGCCAGCGCGTTGTACGGCAGATGGCAGGGCGCGAACTTCGTCGCCACGCAGGGTTCTATTCCGGCCACTGCGCTCCCCAACACGCCGGTCTACATGGGCCACGATCCACTGAACTGGGGCTACAACGCTAACTACAAGCTCAAGCGTGCGCTGATCGCTGCGGTTGCATCACCGCCGGATGCAACTCTGATTGATCTTGTCGATGCGTGGCTGGGAGAAGTTGCATGAGCATCGTTGCCATCATTCCCGCTGCCGGCCTGATCGTTGCGAATGCGGCGCTGGAAGCGCAAGGCTTCGGCCCCGGCAATTTCAGCGTCACCAGCTATGCGCTTGGTCGCCCAAGTCATGCAGCGCTGCATGCGTGGCCCGATGCTGCGCTGCAAGCCGCCATCGCTGCGCTTCCGGGCGTCGTCATCGACAACAGCGAGGGCGATCCCGGGCAGCGCACCAAGGCGCTCATCGAAGCACAGGGCGCGCAGTGGGGTAGCCAAGCCCCGGCCTACGCCGGCACGCTCACCGCCGGCACGCTCTACCGCTACAGCGACGACAGCTTGTGGTGGTGCATCCAGCCATACGACACGGCAGTCTTTGCCGATCACCCCAGCACGTACCCGGCACTGATCCGCCGCGCCCGCCGGCCCGGTGTCGCAGAGCCGTGGGTACAGCCGATGGACGCGCTGGACGCCTACAAGCTGCTCGACCCGTTTACCGGTCAGCCAGAGGTCTGCACGCACGCCGGCAAGACATGGCGGGTCAGTCAAGCAGACGGCGCAGGGAACAACATCTGGGAACCGGGAGCATTTGGTTGGAGCGAGGAATCATGAGAAACAGGTACCGCAAGTTCGGCGAAGCGAAGCACTACCGCTTCCGCGTCATCCGGCACCCGAACACGGGCCGGCTAGTGCCGGCGCTGTACACCCGCGATGCTGACCTCGTGGCCGTGGAGCGAGCGGCGAGGCAGCCCGAGGACAGGCCGTGGTGGGCGCGGTGGTTGTAGGTTCCGCATTCGCACACAGCCCCGCGTCACAGCTTGTTATTGGCCGTTAGTAATTTCACTAAACGCGGAAATACAATCGGGTGGCCGGCAGCCTATTTGCTCAAATCCAATTCGGACTGCAAATCCGCGTACGCCGGTTCAATTCCGACCTCGGCCTCCATCTTCCGATGGGAAATCGAAAGCCCCGCTTCGGCGGGATTTTTCTTTGGGCGATGTTGGGTCATCGCGTGCAACCGTGACGGGTAGGCGTACCGGCGACACGCCGCAAGTACGTCCATGTAGGCTAATCGGCGGCATCCGTGCCGCCGATTGTCTCCGGCACGCCTCCACATCACGTTCGCTTTCGCGCATTACGCCTTCGGAAGCCTTCGCGTTAAGCTTCCACCGCAAGCCCGGATGGCGAAACTGGTAAACGCAAGGGACTTAAAATCCCTCGGTGGCAACACCATGTCGGTTCGATCCCGACTCCGGGCACCAGCAAACAGCTCGCAGTTGGGTCTCCATGGCGCGCGGCGGCGCGTTGCAGTGAAGTGCAACGTGTAGCCAGTCGCGGCGCGGTTCGACCCCCACTCCGGGCACCATCTCCACGCCGCCGCAGGAGACGCCGTGTCCCGCTACAGCGCCTACATCGCCAGCATCGTGCTGGCCGTCCTGTCCCTCCTTCTTGCGATGCACATGCCCGGCTGGTGGTGGGGCGTGGCGATCTTCGGCGCGCTGGCCGTGCTGGGCACCATCGACCTGCTGCAACGCAAGAGCACCCTGCGGCGCAACTACCCGCTGCTTGCGCATTTTCGCTACGGGCTGGAATCCATCGGCCCGGAGATCCGCCAGTACTTCATCGAATCCGATCTGGCCGAAGTGCCGTTCTCGCGCCAGCAGCGTGCGCTGGTCTATCAGCGTGCCAAGCGCGTCAACGACGTGCGCCCGTTCGGCACCCAGCGCGACGTCTATGGCATCGATTACGAATGGATCAATCATTCGATGCTGCCCAGCAAGGTGGACGATGCCGATTTCCGCATCGTGATTGGCGCGGAGCGGGCGCAGCCCTATTCGGCCAGCGTGTTCAACATCTCGGCGATGAGCTTCGGCGCGCTGTCGGCGGCGGCGGTGCGTGCTCTCAACGCGGGTGCGAAGCGGGGCGGCTTCTACCACGACACCGGCGAAGGCTCGATTTCGCCCTATCATCGCGAAGCCGGCGGCGACCTGGTGTGGGAGCTTGGCTCCGGCTACTTCGGTTGCCGCAATGATGATGGCAGCTTCAGCGAGCAACGCTTCACCGCGCAGGCCAGCGATGCGCAGGTGAAGATGATCGAGGTGAAACTGTCGCAGGGTGCCAAGCCAGGCCATGGCGGTGTGCTGCCGGCACCCAAGGTCAGCGCGGAAATCGCGGCCACGCGCGGCGTGCCGATGGGCGTGGATTGCGTGTCGCCCGCACGGCATTCGGCCTTCGATTCGCCGCTGGGCCTGCTGCGTTTCGTGGACAGGCTGCGCGAACTGTCGGGCGGCAAGCCCACCGGTTTCAAGCTGGCCATCGGCCATCCGTGGGAATGGTTCGGCATCGCCAAGGCGATGCACGAAAGTGGAATCCTGCCCGATTTCATCGTGGTCGATGGTGCGGAAGGCGGCACCGGCGCTGCGCCTGCGGAGTTCATCGATCACGTTGGCGTGCCGATGCACGAAGGCCTGATGCTGGTACACAACACGCTGGTCGGCCTTGGCCTGCGCGAGCGCATCCGCATCGGCGCAGCAGGCAAGGTGGTCAGCGCCTTTGACATCGCGCGCACGCTGGCGATGGGCGCGGACTGGTGCAATGCCGCGCGTGGCTACATGTTCGCGCTGGGCTGCATCCAGTCGATGAGTTGCCATACCGACCGCTGCCCGACCGGCATCGCCACCCAGAACCCGGCGCGCTGGAAGAAGCTGGTCGTGCCGGACAAGGCCAGCCGCGTGGCGGAGTTCCATCGCAATACATTGCACACGCTGTGCGACCTGCTGTGCGCCGCCGGGCTGGAGCATCCCGACCAACTGGGGCCGGAACACATCCTGCGCCGCGTCTCGCCCACCGAAGTGCGTTCGCTGGCGGCGCTGTACCGCTTCCTGCGTCCGGGCGAACTGCTGGACGGGCGCATTCCGGAGCACGCCGTGTTCCAGGACTTCTGGCAAGCCGCTCGCAGCGATGCCTTCATGCCACCTGAGCATGTCATGCGCCTGCGCAGCGGCAAGTCGGCTTGATACCCTGTGCGGCCTGGCCCAACGCTTGTCCGCACTTGAACGTTTCGCTGTCCCATCTTGATCGCCTCGAAGCCGAGAGCATCCACATCCTGCGCGAGGTTGCGGCGGAGTTCCGCAACCCGGTGATGCTGTATTCCATCGGCAAGGACAGCTCCGTGCTGCTGCACCTGCTGCTGAAGGCGTTTTATCCCGCGCGTCCGCCAATCCCGCTGCTGCATGTGGATACCGGCTGGAAGTTCCGCGAGATGATCGCCTTCCGCGACCGCCGCGCGGCGGAAACCGGTGCCGAGCTGCGCGTACACATGAATCCCGACGGCGTGGCACAGGGTATCGGCCCGATCAGCCACGGTGCCACCGTGCATACCGACGTGATGAAGACGCAGGCGCTGAAGCAGGCGCTGGATGCGGGCGGTTTCGATGCCGCCATCGGCGGTGCGCGCCGCGACGAGGAAAAGTCACGTGCCAAGGAGCGCATCTTCAGCTTCCGCAATGCCCAGCACCGCTGGGACCCGAAGACCCAGCGCCCCGAGCTGTGGAACCTGTACAACGCCCGCATCCACAAGGGTGAGTCGGTGCGTGCGTTCCCGCTGTCCAACTGGACCGAGCTGGACGTGTGGCTTTACATCTACCGCGAGAAGATCCCGGTGCCGTCGCTGTACTTCGCCGCGCAGCGCCCGGTGGTGGAACGCGATGGCGCGCTGATCCTTGTCGATGACGAGCGCCTGCCGCTGCGCGATGGGGAAACGCCGATGACCAGGCGCGTGCGTTTCCGCACGCTGGGCTGCTATCCGCTGACCGGTGCCATCGAATCCCAGGCCGACACGCTGGAAAAAATCATCGCCGAGATGCTCGTCGCCACCACTTCGGAACGGCAGGGCAGGGTGATCGACCACGATCCTTCCGCTTCGATGGAAAAAAAGAAGCAGGAGGGCTATTTCTGATGAGCCTGCACAACGACGCCAACGCGCAGGTTGCCGCCTACCTGCAGCAGCACGAGGACAAGGGCCTGCTGCGCTTCATCACCTGCGGCAGCGTGGACGATGGCAAGAGCACCCTGATTGGTCGCCTGCTGCATGACACCAAGCTGCTGCTGGACGATCAAGTCGCAGCGCTGGAAGCCGACAGCCGCCGTCACGGCACCCAGAACGGCGAGATCGACTTCGCCCTGCTGGTGGATGGGCTGGTCGCCGAGCGCGAGCAAGGCATCACGATAGACGTTGCCTACCGTTTCTTCGGCACCGAGCGGCGCAAATTCATCGTTGCCGATTGCCCCGGCCACGAGCAGTACACCCGCAACATGGCCACCGGCGCTTCCACCGCCGACCTCGCCGTGGTTCTGGTCGATGCGCGCAAGGGCCTGCTGACGCAGACGCGCCGGCATAGCTACATCGTGCAACTGCTCGGCATCCGCCGCGTCTTGCTGGCGGTGAACAAGATGGATCTGGTCGGCTTCGATCAGGCCACCTTCGATGCCATTGCGGGCGAGTACCGCGCGCTTGCAGCGCAACTCGGCATCGACCATGTCGAATGCATCCCGCTGTCCGCGCTGCGCGGCGACAACATGATCGAACGCTCGGCGGCGATGCCGTGGTACGCAGGCCCGACCTTGCTGGAGCATCTGGAAACGGTGCCGGTCGCGCAGGCCGATGCCGCTGCCGGCTTCCGCATGCCGGTGCAATGGGTGTGCCGGCCCAACCAGGATTTCCGTGGCTTCGCCGGCACCGTGGTGGCGGGTCGCATCGCGCCGGGCGATGCCGTGATCGTGCTGCCGTCGGCACGCCGTTCCACGGTGGCGCGGATCGTCACCGCCGATGGCGACCTGCCAGCCGCCATCGAAGGACAGGCAGTGACCATCACGCTGGCGGATGAGGTGGATGCCAGCCGTGGCGACGTGATTGCCGCAGCGTCCAACCCACCGGAAGTCGCTGACCAGTTCGCCGCGCATCTGCTGTGGATGGGCGATGAGCGCCTGTTGCCGGGCCGGCCCTACCTGCTGAAGATCGGCGCGCGCACCGTGGGCGTGTCGGTCACCGAGATCAAGCACAAGATCGACGTCAACACGCAGGAGCAGCTTGCCGCCAAGTCGCTGGAGCTGAACGAGGTGGCGTACTGCAACCTGCATCTCGACCAGCCGGTGCCGTTTGCCCCGTATGCCGAGAATCGCGCGCTGGGTGGCTTCATCCTGATCGACCGCCAGACCAATGCCACCGTCGCTGCCGGCACGCTGGACTTCGCCCTGCGTCGCGCCGGCAATATCCACTGGCAGCATCTGGACGTGGACAAGGCCGCGCGCGCGCGGATCAAGCACCAGCAGCCGCGCTGCCTGTGGTTCACCGGCCTGTCCGGTGCCGGCAAATCGACGATCGCCAATCTGGTCGAGAAGAAATTGCTGGCGCTGGGCAAGCACACCTATGTGCTGGACGGCGACAACGTGCGTCATGGCCTGAACAAGGATCTGGGCTTCACCGACGAGGATCGCGTCGAGAACATCCGCCGCGTGGCCGAAGTCGCGCGCCTGATGACCGATGCGGGCCTGATCGTGCTGGTCAGCTTCATCAGCCCGTTCCGCGCCGAGCGCGACATGGCGCGCGCGTTGTTCGAGCAGGGCGACTTCCTGGAAGTCTTCGTCGATACCCCGCTGGCCGAAGCCGAGCGCCGCGACGTGAAGGGCCTGTATGCCAAGGCCCGGCGCGGCGAACTGCGCAATTTCACCGGCATCGACTCGCCCTACGAAGCCCCGGAAGCCCCGGAACTGCACCTGCGCCCGGAAGATGGCGACGCCGTCGCACTGGCGGATCGCGTCATCGCCGCACTGGGATTGGACGTCCCGGATCACCATCTTTGAACTGCGGATACGAAAAAGCCGGCCATTGGCCGGCTTTCGTTGATCTGGTGGGCGGTGCAGGGTTCGAACCTGCGACCCTTGCCGTGTGAAGGCAATGCTCTACCGCTGAGCTAACCGCCCGGTTGGGCCGCGCATTGTACATGAATGGCGGCGGTGTTCAAGTATCTACACCTTGGCATGCGGGTTTGCTGCAGCGATGGCGATGCGTCTGGACGCGCCGATTCCGTTGCTGCTGGTGGCGTTCGTGCTGCTGTGCATCGGCTGGTATCTGCTGACGCGCAGGCAGGAGCGCGCGGTGGCGTTCTTCCGTCGTCTGCGCGGCGGATCAGCGCACGCCGGTTGACGGACAGATAGATCGCCGGGAGTCCGCTCCGCCGCTCGCAATGCGTCGTCGCGTTCCTCCCGATGCTCTGTATGTGATTCACGCCAACATCCCATTCAGCTTGCGTCGGACACACTCCTCGCCAACGCTGCAGGAGACCCGCATGAAGATCGCGACCGTCACTTTTTCCGCTGCGCTGCTGCTGGCTGCGGGCTTTGCCCATGCCGGTGCGCGCGATGATTTGAACAGCTTCACCAAGGGCCTGAAGGGGCTGGACGGGCAGTTCAGCCAGCAGGTGTTCGACCCGCGCGGCAGGCAGAAGGAAAGCAGCAACGGGCGGGTGGCGGTGTCTGCGCCGCGCCTGTTCCGCTGGGAATACGTCAAGCCCTATCCGCAGGTGATCGTGGCCGATGGCCAGACGGTGTGGGTTTATGACCCCGATCTTGCGCAGGTGAGCCGGCGTCCGCAGGGCGAGGAAGAAGCCAACAGCCCGCTGGCGATCCTGCTCGATCCTTCCAAACTCGACCGCGATTTCATCGTCAAGGAAGCTGGCAAGGCGGATGGCGTGGAGTGGTTGAACATCGCCCCGAAGCAGGCAGAGGCCACCTTCAAGACCGCGCGTCTGGGCTTTGCCAAAGCCGGGCTTGCGCGCATGGAATACGTCGATGCGCTGGGCCAGCGCACCGTGATCGCGTTCAGTGGCTGGAAGCGCAACCCGGCGTTTGCCAGGGACACCTTCGTGTTCAAGCCGGCCAAGGGCGTGGATGTGATCGGCGGTTGATGCATTTTCGTCATTCCCGCGAAAGCGGGAATCCAGGGGCACTGATGCATTGAACAGCAACGTTCATGGATTCCCGCCTTCGCGGGAATGACGGGCAAACGCATAGAATCAACAAATGCCCGTCTCTCGCACGGCTTCCGAACCCCTTGACCTGCTGAGCGGCGGCAGCGACGCACTGCGTCCGCTGGCCGAGCGCATGCGCCCACGGGCGCTGGACGACATGGTGGGCCAGCGCCGCCTGCTGGCACCGGGTTCGGCGCTGCGCCGCGCGGTGGAAGCGGGCAGGGTGCATTCGATGATCCTGTGGGGGCCACCCGGCTGCGGCAAGACCACGTTGGCGTTGCTGCTGGCGCAGTACGCCGATGCCGAGTTCGTGGCGATCTCCGCCGTGCTGTCCGGCCTGCCGCAGGTGCGCGAAGTGCTGTCGCAGGCGCAGGCACGTTTCGATGGCGGGCGACGGACGGTGCTGTTCGTCGATGAGGTGCATCGCTTCAACAAGGCGCAGCAGGATGCCTTCCTGCCGCATATCGAACGCGGCACGATTGTGTTTGTCGGCGCGACCACCGAAAACCCGTCGTTCGAACTGAACTCCGCGCTGCTGTCGCGCTGCCGCGTACATGTGATGGAAGCGGTGTCGGCGGACGATATCGCCATCGCATTGCAGCGTGCGCTGGACGATGCGGAGCGCGGCCTTGGCGGGCGTGGTATCCGCATCGCCGATAGCGCCTTGCGCGAGCTGGCGACTGCTGCCGATGGCGATGTGCGCCGTGCGCTGACCTTGCTTGAAATCGCCGCCGACATTGCAGAAGGCGAGGCCGGCGAGATCACCGAAGCCAGCCTGTTGCAGGTATTGGCCGACCGCACCCGGCGTTTCGACAAGGGCGGCGACCAGTTCTACGATCAGATCTCGGCGCTGCACAAATCCGTGCGCAGTTCCAACCCGGACGGTGCGATCTACTGGCTGGCGCGCATGCTGGATGGCGGCTGCGACCCGTCCTACCTGCTGCGGCGGATGACCATCATGGCGGTGGAGGACGTGGGGCTGGCCGATCCGCGTGCGCTGGAAATGGCGCTCAACGTCTGGAATGCGTTTGATCGCATCGGTGCGCCGGAAGGCTATATCGCGCTGTCCAACCTAGCCATCTACCTTGCCAGTACGGCCAAGTCCAACGCCAGCTACATGGCACTCCGCGCGGCGCGTGCGGACATCGCCGCGCTGGGTACGCAGCCGGTGCCGATGCACCTGCGCAATGCGCCCACCCGATTGATGAAGTCGCTGGGCTACAGCGAGGGTTACCAGTACGACCACGATGTCGAAGGCGGCATCGCCCTCGACCAGACCGCCTTCCCGGACGAGATGGGCGAGCGCGTCTATTACCAACCTGTTGCGCGTGGCCTTGAGATCAAACTCAAGGAAAAACTCGATGCACTGCGCGAGGCGCGGGCGCAGGCGTGCAAGCAGCGGGGCGTGCGTTGATGGGAAGCTGGCCGCAGCAATTGTTGCTGGTGATGTTCGGCGGCGCACTGGGCGCGGCGGGGCGGTTCTGGCTGGGCGGCGCGATGCTGCGGCAGTTCGGCAACAGCATTCCGTGGGGCACGCTGGCGGCCAACCTGATCGGCTCGTTCGCGGTCGGTTTCATCGCGGTGTGGCTGGAAGGTCGCGGGCCATCGGCGCTGTACTGGCGCGCGTTCCTGATCGTCGGTGTGATCGGCGGCCTGACCACGTTTTCCGCGCTGATGCTGGAAACCTTGCTGCTCACGCGCGCGAGCCGCAACGATGCCTTGCTGGCCTATCTCGGCGGCACGTTGCTGGCGGGTTTCCTGCTGGTCTGGGCCGGCGCGCGCCTGGCTGACATGCTGCGCGGTTAATTTCGGCCTGCCTGTTCGTCGGCATCTGGATGGCGCAGCCGCCACGCTGCCAGCGCCTGCCGGTACGCCTCCAGTTCTTCGCTGTAGCTGTCGAACACGCAGGGGTCGCAGCCGCTTTCGCAGCAGTCCGACGGCAGCGGCGCTTCGGGCGGGATCGGGCGCGGATCGATGTCGGCAAGCTGCGTGCTCATGTCCGCTGATTATCGCGCGCACGGTCGGGCTGCGCGTTGCCGCCGATCCGGATCGAGGTGCAGTCGCGGCATGGTAGCGGAAATGGTTAGGATGGCTGCACATCCACCGGGGAAGCTGCCATGCACGCAAGCAAGAAACTGCTCCTGTCCTGCATTCTGATGGCTTCGGCCTGTGGTGTGGCCGCGCAGGATGCGCAACGCCCCGAGGTTGCGGCATCTGCACAGCGCCTGCAGGGCAAGGTGGTGGCATGGCGGCGCGACATCCACCAGCATCCGGAACTTGGCAATCGCGAAACGCGCACGGCGCAGCTGATCGCCGATCACCTGCGCAAGCTTGGCCTGCAACCGAAGACCGGCATTGCCACGACGGGTGTCACTGCGATATTGAAAGGCGGCAAGCCCGGCCCGCGCATCGCACTGCGCGCCGACATGGATGCGCTGCCGGTCACCGAACGCGCGGATGTGCCGTTCGCCTCGAAGGCCACCAGCACGTTCCGTGGCGAAACCGTCGGCGTGATGCATGCCTGCGGCCATGATGCGCATGTTGCGATCCTGATGGGCGTGGCCGAGGCGCTGGTGGCGATGAAGGATCAGTTGCCGGGCGAAGTGTTGTTCGTGTTCCAGCCTGCCGAGGAAGGCGCGCCGGATGGTGAGGAAGGCGGTGCCAGCGAGATGCTGGCGCAGGGCATCTTCCGTGATTTCAGGCCCGAAGCCGTGTTCGGCCTGCACGTGTTCTCCACGCTCAACGTCGGCCAGATCGGCGTGCGTGGCGGGCCGCTGATGGCGGCGTCGGACCGCTTCAACATCGTGGTCAAGGGCCGGCAGACGCACGGCTCGCGGCCATGGGGCGGCATCGACCCGATCGTCGCCGCCGCCGACGTGGTCGGCACGGCGCAAACCATCGTCAGCCGTCGGCAGAACATTTCGAAGCTGCCGGTGGTGGTGACCTTCGGGGCGATCAAGGGCGGCATTCGCTACAACATCATTCCCGATGAAGTGGAACTGGTCGGCACCATCCGCACCTTCGATGACGGCATGCGCCAGCAGGTGTTTGCCGATCTCGACAACGTCGCCAAACATGTGGCTGCCGCGCATGGCGCAAGCGTGGTTGCGAAGGTGCCGGACTCGACCGGAAACCCGGTGACGGCCAACGATGCGGCTTTGACCGCCAGGCTGCTGCCCAGCCTGCAGGCCGTGGTTGGTGCCGACAACGTCATCGATCCGGGCCTGAACATGGGCGCGGAAGACTTCGCCTATTACGCCAGGGAAGTGCCGGGCCTGTTCTTCTTCGTGGGCGCAACCCCGAAGGGGCAGGACGCCGCCACCGCACCCAGCAACCACTCGCCGGAGTTCTATCTGGACGAAGGCGCGCTCGACGTTGGCCTGCGCTCGATGCTGCAGCTGACGCTGGATTATTTGCGCGAATGATGTGCCGCGCGCCGCTTCCACAGGGCGTGCAGGCCGCTGGCGACCAGATCTTCCGGGTGCCGTTGCACGCCGATGCCCAGCGCGATCAGCGCGTGCGCGTATGTGGCCAGCAGGCGGTCGCTGCCCACCAGATGCACTTGCGCGGGGCGCGGCGTGCGCGGCGGCGCATCCGCGGCGATCAGGGCGGCGGTATGCAGTTCGTGGCCGATCAGCAGGCCTGACAGGTAAGACGGCAGGGCGGTTTCGCTGAATTGCTTGAACAGGCCGGTGGTGCGCACGCCGAACAGCTGGTGCAGCAGACCGCCTGTTTCCATGCTGCGCTTGATGCCGGCATCGAATGCCAGCGGGTCGAAGCGGGCATCCTCGGCGGGCATCAGCTTGCCCAGGATGCTCTGATGGCGCAGCAATGCGTAGAGTTCACCGGTGATGGCGGTGGCGATCCGCACGATGCGGCCATCGCGCAGGCAGACCCATTTGCTGTGGGTGCCCGGCAGGCAAACCAGATGCGTGCCGCTGGGCAGTGCGTCCAGCAGTGCGACCAGCTGGGTTTCCTCGCCACGCATCACGTCCGGCACGGAGTCGGAGGTCATGTCGCACATGCCGGGCACGATCCATGCCTCGCGTCCGGGCAGGGCCTTCGTCGTAAGGCGCAGCATGCCGCGCGCCAGCTCGTCGCTGCCGGCAGGGCACGGGAGGTAGGGCACTTCCTGCCAGCCGCCACGCGCGCCGACCATGCCGCACAGCAGGATTTCGGTATCGTCCCAGCCGCTGATTTCAGCGGCCAGTACTTCGCCGAAGCGGCCCGCGCAGGCCAGTGCGCCCTGGTCGCTGCGGCGGCGTTCGCGCACGCGGCCATCGCCGTCCATGCGGTACAGGCGCAGGTTGGTGCTGCCCCAGTCAACGGCGATCATTGCAGCCGCACCCGGTCTTCGCCGCGCTCGAGCACGCGGTCAAGCTTGCAGGCAAACACGCTGCCGGCGTGGGGCTGCGCTGCCAGCGCTGCCGGGTCGAGTTCGTCACGGGCGGTGCTGATGTACAGCGTGTCGCCTTGCAGCGTGCAGCAGGAGGGTTGCGACGTGGGCAATTGCACGATGGCGCTCATGCTGCCGTCGGGCAGGTAGCGCACCACCCGGCACGCGCCCCATTGCGCGTTCCACAATGCGCCTTCGGCATCGATGATGGCGCCGTCCGGCGAAGCATTGGCTGCGTCCAGTTCGACGAAGGTCCGCACGTCGGCCACCTGCGCCGTCGCCGCGTCGTAGTCGCAATGCAGGATGCGCGGTTCGAGTGAATCGCAGAAATACATCCGCGTGCCGCTGGCATCGAAGCAGATCGAATTGGGAATCGCCGCAGCTGGCAGCGCCAGCTGGCGCAGGCCGTGCGCGGCAGTGAACTGGTAGAAGCGGCCAGCGCGACGCCGATCCGGCCATTCGCTCTTGGTGCCGAACACGAAGCCGCCATGGCGGTCGGCGCGGCCATCGTTGATGCGCGTGTGCGCATCACCGGCCTCGACATCGGTCAGTTTTTCAAGCAGCAGCTGCGGCGCATCCAGTTGCGCTTCCACGTCGCTGGCATAAAGGCCTTTCGCCAGGCCCAGCAGCAGCCGGCCATCCTCGGCCAGGGCCAGGCAACCCAATGACGCGGGCAGCGGCCAGTGGCGGGTGTCGCCGGTGGCCGGGTCGTGCCGCCACAGTTGCGCGGCGATGATGTCGGCCCAGTACAGCACGCGCCGGCGTTCGCACCACAGGATGCTTTCGCCCAGCGTGCAGGGGCTGTCGATGGCAAGCGTTGCGTACATCGTGGTTATCACGTCACCACTCGGCCACGCTGCCGTCGGCGTGTCGCCACACCGGGTTGCGCCAGCGTGGCGGCTGCTTGCTGGCTTCGATCAGGCGGGCTTCGTCGATTTCAACGCCCAGTCCCGGTTTCGGCAGGGCGGCGATGCAGCCCTGGTCGTCGCAGCGGAAATCTTCCTTGTTGAGCACGTAATCCAGCAGGTCCGCGCCTTCGTTGTAATGGATGCCGATGCTCTGTTCCTGGAGCATCGCGTTGTAGGAAACGAAATCCACCTGCAGGCACGCGGCCAGCGCCACCGGGCCAAGCGGGCAGTGCGGGGCCAGTGCCACGTCAAAGGCTTCGGCCATCGCGGCGATCTTCACGCATTCGGTGATGCCGCCGGCATGCGACAGATCCGGTTGCAGGATCGACAGGCCACCTGCGGCCAGCACCGGCTTGAACTCGGTGCGCGAATACATGCGCTCGCCGGCGGCAAGCGGGATGGGCGTGGCATCGGCCAGCGTGCGGTAGTGCTCCCATTGCTCGGCCAGCACCGGTTCCTCGACGAACAGCGGCCGGAACGGAGCCAGTTCGTGCAGCAGCACGCGCGCCATCGGCACGCTGACGCGGCCGTGGAAGTCGATGCCGAAATCGACCGTATCGCCCAGTGCCTCGCGGATGTGCGCCACCTTCGCCACGGCGGCATCCACCGCGCGCGGGCTGTCGATCAGTTTCAGCTCCTCGGTGCCGTTGAACTTGAAGGTGTCAAAGCCCTGCGCCCGGTATTGGCGCATCTGCGCCACGATGTCCGCCGGACGGTCGCCACCGACCCAGCGGTAGGTCTTCATGCGGTCACGCACGCAACCGCCCAGCAAGGTGTGAACCGGCACGCCCAGGGTCCTGCCCTTGATGTCCCACAGCGCCTGGTCGATGCCGGCGATCGCGCTCATCAGGATCGCGCCACCGCGATAGAAGCCACCGCGATACAGGACCTGCCACAGGTCGTTGATGCGCGCGGGATCCTGGCCGATCAGATAGTCCGCCAGTTCATGCACGGCTGCTTCCACCGTGCTGGCGCGGCCTTCGATCACGGGTTCGCCCCAGCCGGTCACGCCCTCGTCGGTCTCCATCTTGAGGAAGAGCCAGCGCGGCGCGGCATGGAAGGTGCTGATGCGGGTGATCTTCATGCAGTGTGATCCAGATAGGCCTGACGGAAACGCCGCGCGTGTTCGCGCGTGCGCTCGACCGGTTGGCCGGGTTTGTAGAGTTCGCCGCCGATGCCCGCGCCCACGCAGCCGGCGGAGAGGTAACTGGCGATGGCCTCGGGCGTCACGCCACCGACGGCGAAAATGGGCGCCGGCGGCAGCACGCTGCGCAGGCTGCGCACCATGTCCGGGCCGTAGAGTGCGGCAGGGAAGAGCTTGAGTATCTGCGCGCCGGCATCCAGTGCTTCAAAGGCCTCGCTTGCGGTGGCGAAGCCGGCGGCTACCTGCAGGCCGCGCTTGACCGCATGCCGGATCACCGGCTGGCAGGTGTTGGGGGTGACCATCAGGCGTCCACCCGCGTCCACCAGCGCATCCGCATCCGCGTTGGTCAGCACCGTGCCCGCGCCGATCATCGCGCGCTCGCCAAACGCGTCCACCGCGCTGCGCACGCTGCGCGCCCAGTCCGGCGAATTGGTCGGGATCTCGATGGCGTCGTAGCCTTCTTCCACCAGTGCGCCCACATGCGCGGGCACCTCGGCAGGCGTGATGCCGCGCAGGATCGCGATCAGCGGCAGGCGGAACGGCAGGCTGGGTGCTGGCGTGACCATCAGTCGTGATACACCTGCGAGCGGCCACCGTCGATCAGGATGTCGGTGGCATTGATGAAACGCGCCTCGTCGCTGGCAAGGAACAGCGCGGTATGCGCCACTTCCTCCGGCGTGCCGATGCGCTTGGGCGGCAGCAACCGGGTCTGGCGTTCGCGCTGCTCGGGCTCGCGCTGGAACCATGCCTCGATGCGTGGCACCAGGATCAGGCCGGGCGAGATCGAGTTCACCCGGATCCCGCGTGCGGCGTATTCGATGCCCAGCGCCTTGGTCATGCCCAGCAATGCGTGTTTGGCGACCGGGTAGGGGAACGCACCGGGGATGATCCGGTGCCCATGCACGGACGCGATGTTGACGATGCTGCCTGCACCCTGCGCCAGCATGGCGGGCAGGACAGCGCGGGTGACATGCCACGCGCCGCGCAGGTTCAGGTCCATGCAGCGCTGCCAATCCGCATCGGACAAGGCCTGCGGCTCGGCGAACACGTCCGCGCCTGCGTTGTTGACCAGCACGTCAATGCGGCCATGGGCCTGCAAGGTGGCCTGCACGGCGGCATCCACCGCTGCGGCGTCGGTAATGTCGGCGATGCGATGGTCGATGCCCGGCGCGGCATCCTGCACCTGCGCGCGATCCAGCCCGGTGACCTGCGCGCCATGGCGGGCGAACAGCTGCGCCGTCGCGGCACCGATGCCGCTGGCCGCGCCGGTGACGATGGCGATCTTGCCTGCCAGCCGCCCACTCATCGCAGCTTTCCTGCGGTGGCCGGTATGGCGAAGATGTGAACGGGTTTGCACGGCTGCAGCATTGCGTCTTTCTCCTGGCTTCGCGTCGTGAGCCCTTCGCCGGTTGGCGGCGCGGGCCTTCCGGGCCCGAAGCGTGGCGTAAGCCTCGCGTGGCAAGCTATATACTGCAAATGAAATTATTCAAATAATATATTCGTTGACAGAATACGTGTGCAGAGGGAGGCCTCATGATCCACCCCACCACCGGCTGGTTTGGCGCAACCCGCCTCAAGACCCGCCATCTCCTGCTGCTGCTCCACCTGTACGAGCAGCGATCGGTATTGCGCGCCGCAGAAGCCGCCAACATGAGCCAGCCGGCAGCCTCCAAGCTGCTGGCGGAAATGGAGCAGCTGCTGGGCGTGCCGTTGTTCGAGCGGCATGCGCGCGGGGTGGAGCCCACCTGGTACGGGCAGGTGCTGATCCGGCGCGCGCGCGCGGCCCTGTCCGAGATTGGCCGCGCCCATGACGAGATTGCCGCGTTGCGCAGCGGGCGGATCGGCAAGGTGGCGATCGGCACCGTGGTCAACCCCGCCACCACCCTGGTGCCGCTGGCCATCGCCGAGGTCAAGCGCGAGTTCCCGGACATCCTCATCAAGGTGGAGATGGACTACAGCCGGCCGCTGGTCGCCAGCCTGCTGGATGGGCAATTGGATATCGTGATTGGCCGCATCATGGACCCGGAAGGCGCGGCCGAGCTGGACTTCGAGCCGCTGGCGGACGAGCCGCATTCGGTGATCGTGCGCGCCGGCCATCCGCTGACAACGCGCGAGCGGCTGACCCATGCCGACCTGATCGAGCATGGCTGGATCATGCCGCCGGAGGCCAGCGTGCTGCGCTCACGCCTGCATGCCGCCTTCCTGGAAAACGGGCTGCCGCTGCCGCAGGACATCGTGGAAACCGCGTCCTTGCCGCTCATCATCCATCTTCTTCGGCATAGCGATATGCTCGCAGCGTTGCCTGAGGAGTCGGTCGGCCCCTATCTGCAAACCGGGCAGATGCAGGTATTGCCGATCGAACTGGGGGTGCGGATGGAGGCCTTCGGCATCGTCCGACGGCGTGACCAGTTGCTTTCGCCGGGTGCCGAGCGGATGTTGCAGGCCCTGCGCTCGACCGCAAGGCGGATCTATCCGCCGGTGGCGGGGGATGCCCGGATCGACTGAGGAAACGAGGTATTTCAAAACAAGATAGGTCGTTGCGATTATTTTATTTGCATGGCATGACAGCGGTGGTCAAGCTGCGCCCGTCCTGATGCGCGCCCGACGGCTTGCGCGGGATTTCCGGACGGGCGTGCCCGTCCGGCCACAACTATCATGTCCTGTCACGCTGTCATGTCTCCTGGGAGGGAAAGACCATGTCCATGCGTTATCGCCCCGCTTGCAATCTGCGCCACACCATCATCGCCACGAGCATCGCCATGATGCTGGCGGCACCTGCGTTCGCGCAGGACAGCACTGCCAACACCACCGACACCACCGGCGCAACCGACCTGGACAAGGTGGTTGTGACCGGCATCCGCGGTTCGGTGTACAAGGCGCAGGACATCAAGCGTGACGCCGACACCTTCGTTGATTCGGTGACCGCACTGGACATCGGCGCATTGCCCGACCGCAGCGTCACCGAGACGCTGTCGCGCATCCCCGGCGTGACCATCGACCACTTCCTGTCCGCTGGCGATCCGGAGCATTTCTCCGCCGAAGGCAATGGCGTGCAGGTGCGCGGCCTGACTCAGGTGCGCTCCGAGCTCAACGGCCGCGACAGCTTCTCCGCTTCCGGTGGCCGCAGCCTGAGCTTCGGCGACGTGCCATCCGAACTGATGGGCGGCGTGGACGTGTTCAAGAACCAGAAGGCCGACATGATCGAAGGTGGCCTGGGCGGCACGGTGAACCTGCGCACGTTCATGCCTTTCGACTTCAAGGACAGGAAACTAAGCGCGTCGGTGAGCGTGAACAAGGGTGACTTCGCCGAAAAGCTGAGGCCGTCTGCCTCCGTGCTCTACAGCAATCGCTGGGCCACCGACGCCGGTGAGTTCGGCATCCTGGTGGACATCGCCCATTCGAAGCTGGCCACCCGCACCGATGGCATGTTCGTGCGGCCGTTCTTCAATACCGCCCACAGCGACGTCAATGATGACGGCACCAATGAATCGCTGTGGCTGCCGCGTGGCGCAGACTGGCGCACATTGAATTACGAGCGCGAGCGCAATGGTGCCTATGCGGCGTTCCAGTGGCGTCCCAACAGCAACATGGAGTTCTTCGCCACCGCCTTCCAGAGCAAGTACGACGAACTCTGGTTCGAGGACGCGATCTTCGTCTCCAACGACCCCACCCAGGTGATGGTGGATGCCAGCCAGCCCTACGAGCTCAACGGCGACGTGTTCGTGTCCGGGCGCATGACTCAGAACGGCGGCGTGCCGATGGGCACCGACATCCGTGCCTCTAACCGCGCGTCCAAGACCACGGATTACTCCGCTGGCTTCAAGTGGGTGGTCAGCGACCACATCGACCTGTCCACCGAGCTGCAATACATCAAGGCCAGCACCAACAGCCTGGACTCCACCGTGTCGCTGGGCGTCAACGTGCCCTACATCGATATCGACCTGAGCGGCGGCAGGCCGCTGATCGGCATCGACGACC
This sequence comes from Thermomonas sp., assembly GCF_047606765.1. GTDB lineage: Bacteria > Pseudomonadota > Gammaproteobacteria > Xanthomonadales > Xanthomonadaceae > Thermomonas. The sequence continues at coordinate 19,889 of NZ_JASGED010000095.1, forward strand.
AGTTCACCGGCAACTCCGCGAACTACTACTGGGGGTTCACCATGGACCACCAGGATCGCAACGTGGCCGAGGAGCTGGCGTGGCGGGCCGACCTCAAGTACAGCTTCGACAGCGGCTTCGTGCGTTCGGTCAAGGTGGGTGTGCGCACCACCGACCGCGACGCCACCAGCATCGACACCGGCTACAACTGGAAGCCGGTGTTCCAGACCTGGATGCAGTGGTGGGCGTTGCCGGGCGGGGTGCCGCTGCCGGGCCTGGACCTCAACAGCACCGTCAATTCCAGCCTGGTGCATCTCAACACCTTCCAGAACTTCTACCGTGGCGACGCCAATACCCCCGGCACCTTCTACGCTCCGATCCTGGCCACGGCGCTTGGGTATCCGGCCAGCTACAAGGACATCCACGACGCCGCCGTTCCGTACTACATCAACGGTTGCGGGTACGGCCAGTACTGCCCGTTTGTCAGCACATCGCTGGACAACGAGGCCTTCCGCAACGTCCAGAACGAGAAGACCCGCGCCGCATACGCCATGCTCAACTTCGGCCTGGACGATGTCTTGCTCGAAGGCAACGTGGGCGTGCGCGTGGTGCGCACCGAGAACTCCGCCAGCGGCTACCTCATCTATCCGAACCTGGCGCTTGCGTCATACCTCGGCGCCGGCGAATCCGAACCGATCAGCGCGCGCAATTCCTACACCGACGTGCTGCCCAGCTTCAACCTGAAGTGGGAACCGAAGAAGGACCTGATCGTGCGCTTCGCCGCGTCGAAGGCGATCGCGCGCCCGAACTTCAGCGACATGCAGGCCTACCAGATCCTCAATGCCAACGTGAAGTCCGGTTACACGCCGGATGACGGTGCCACCACAGTGCCGCTGGACAAGCTGGACCTGACCGGCAGCTCCTATGACAACCCGTACCTGACGCCGATGAAGGCCGACCAGTTCGACCTGTCGCTGGAGTGGTACTTCGACCCGGACCACGGCGGCATGGCCTGGGTGAACCTGTTCCACAAGGGCGTCAAGGACTATTTCCGCCGCCAGGCCGAGCTGGTGACCTATCCGGGCGCGGACGGCAACGACTACGACTACCTGATCACCCGCCCTGTGAACGTGGGCACGGCGCGCATCGACGGTGCCGAGATCGGCTGGAACCAGTTCTTCGACTTCCTGCCCGCGCCGTTCGACGGCTTCGGCATGTCGGCCAACTACACCTACATCGACAGCGTGACCCGCGTCCCGTACGCCGCGGGCGTGGATCCGATCGACACCGACGGTTCCACCTTCGGCACGCTGCCGGCGGACGGGCTGTCGAAGAACTCGTACAACATCGCCGCGTTCTACGAGAAGAACAAGTGGCAGATTCGCCTGGCCTACAACTGGCGCAGCCAGTTCCTGCTGTCGATTGGCTCGAACGGCTACAACGGCAACGACCTCTACAACGGGGTGGCGATCCCGTGGAAGCTGCCGGTATTCAGCGACAGCTACGGCCAGCTGGACGGGTCGATCTTCTACAAGTTCAACGACCACGTGCAGGTCGGCCTGGAGATGAACAATCTCAATAACGCCGAACAGCGCACGATCATGTGGCAGAACGGTGCCGGCAACCATGTCACTTCCTGGTACGTCAACGATCGACGCTACGCAGCGACGTTCCGTTTCACGTTCTGATCGCCAGATGGCCGGAGGGAGAGGCCGCTACTCTCCTTCCGGCGTTTCGCGGGTGTGCTCCACGCATGGCGCGCCTGCCCTCACGCCGTGCCGGAAAACCCGATGCGCAAGCTTCGCCTGACATTTGCCTTCCTTGCGTTGCTGCTGGCGTCTGCTGTGGCGGCAAAGGAAGAGTTCGCTGCATACCGCTGGAAGAACGTCGCCATCGGCGGTGGCGGGTTCGTCACCGGGCTGGTGTTCCACCCGCATGAAAAAGGCCTGCTGTACGCGCGCACCGACATGGGTGGCGCATATCGATGGGTGCCGGCGGAAAACCGCTGGCAGCCGATCCTCGACTGGATGGGCGAGGACGACAAGGGCCGCTTCGGCATCGAAAGCCTGGCGCTTGATCCCTCCGATCCCGACAAACTGTACCTGGCCGTTGGCACCTATCTGAATGCCAACGCCAGCAATGGCGCGATCCTGCGCTCGTCCGACCGTGGCGCGAGCTTCCAGCGCAGCGCGTTGCCATTCAAGCTGGGCGGCAATGAACAAGGGCGCGGCAATGGCGAACGGCTCGCGGTGGACCCGCACGATGGCCGGGTGTTGCTGTTCGGCACCCGCGCCAATGGCCTGTGGCGCAGCGATGACAGCGGCGCAAACTGGCGCGAGGTAAGCGCTTTCCCGGCCATCGCCAAATCGCCGGCTGCGGCGGCGAAGGTCTGGAACGGCACGCAAGCCATCGGCATCGCCTTCGTCGTCTTCGATGCGCAAGCGCGCAAGGTCTATGCCGGTGTGTCAACGCGCGAGACTTCGCTGTATCAATCCAGTGACGGTGGCCTGAACTGGCAGGCCGTGCCCGGCCAGCCCACCGGCCTGCGCCCCAACCACATGGTGCGCGACGCGCGCGGCCGCTGGCTGCTGAGCTACGGCGACGAGCCGGGGCCGAACACGATGAACAACGGCGCGGTGTGGCGCTTCGATCCGGCGGATGGCAGCTGGGCCGACATCACGCCGGTACCGCAATCCAGCGACCCGAGCGGTGCCGGTTTTGGCTGGGGCGCGGTGGCGACCGACCCGCGCGATGCCGATGTCATCGTTGCCAGCACGTTCAACCGCTACGTTCCGCGTGATGACGTGTTCCGCAGCGTGGATGGCGGCAAGCACTGGAAGTCCACGTTCGACGGTGCGCAGTTCGATTCGGCCAGCGCACCATGGACACAGGGTGCGCGCCCGCACTGGATCGGTGACATCGAGATCGACCCGTTCGACCCGGATCGCGTGTGGTTCGTCACCGGCTATGGCGCGCTGGCGTCGCGCAATGCCCGCGCGTTCGACAGTGGCAGCGCGATGCAATGGGACTTCCCGATGCGCGGTTTCGAGGAAACCGTGCCACTGGCGCTGGTCAGTCCGCCCGAAGGCGCGCATCTGGTCAGTGCGCTGGGTGACATCGACGGTTTCGTGCATGACAACCTGGACGTGGCGCAGCCGCGTTTTTCCGGCGTGCGTTATTCCAATACCGAAAGCCTAGCGGTGGCCGGGCAGGCACCGAACATCATGGTGCGCACCGGTTACTACCATGGCGGCGCGAACGGTATCGTGCGCGCGGCATGGTCGAAGGATGGCGGTCGCAACTGGACGGCATTCGCCACTGAACCGCCGCAAGGCGATGGCGGCGGGAACATCGCGCTGGCGGCGGATGGCAAGCGCGCGATCTGGCAGCCGCGCAACGGTGGGCACTGGATCACGGCGGATTTCGGCGGGCGCTGGCAGGCGGTGAAGGGCCTGCCGAAGACGGCGCTGGTGGTGGCCGATCTGGTTGACGAGGGCATCTACTACGGTTTCGATGCGATCACCGGCAACCTGTACGTCAGCGGCAATGGCGGCGTGGAGTTCAAGCAGGCACAGGGCAGCATCGGCGAGATCGGGGACTGGTTCCGCGCCGAGTTGCGCCCGCATCCGCAGCGCAGCGGCGAAGTCTGGATCGCCGCCTCTTGGCGCGGCCTGCTGCATTGGTCGCCGGGCAAGCTGGAACGCTTGCCGGGTGTCGAAAACGCCTATTCCATCGGCTTGGGCAAGCCGGCGAAGGACGGCGCGCCGCCGGTGCTGTTCGTGTACGGGCAGGTCGGCGGCAAGACCGGCTTGTATCGCTCCGACAACGGCGGCAAGCGCTGGCATCGCATCGACAATGATGCGATGCGCTTCGGCGGCGTGATCCGCCATGTCACCGGTGACCCGCGCGTGCATGGCCGGGTGTATTTCGGCACCGAAGGGCGCGGTATCTGGTACGGGGATTCGCCATGAAGCGCGCGCTGGGATTTCTGGTACTTGCCGGCATGGTGCTGCCGCTGCGTGCAGCGGAACTGCCGCGCGTGTTCGCCGATGGCATGGTGCTGCAGCGCGACCAGCCGATTCCGGTCTGGGGCCGCAGCGCGCCGGGCGCGAAACTGCGGGTGACCCTGGATGGCAGGAAGGCGAAGGCAAACGCCGACGCCGCCGGCAACTGGCGTGTGCTGTTGCCGCCGCATGCGGCCGGTGGCCCGTTCGAGCTGCGCATCACGGACGATGGAAAAACACAGGTTGTGCGCGACGTGCTGGTGGGCGACGTGTGGCTGGCGTCGGGGCAGTCGAACATGGAATGGCCGATTGCGCAGTCGCGCGATGCCGAGGCCGAAATCCAGCGCGCCACCGACCCGCTGATCCGCCATTTCAAGATTCCAAAATCATGGGCCGGCGAGCCGCAATGGCAACTGGCCGGTGGGCAATGGCAGGCAGCGTCGCCGCAAGTTGCCGGCAGTTTTTCCGCCGTCGCGCATTTTTTCGCGCGTGAACTGCGCAAGAGCACGGGCGTGCCCATCGGCATCATCGACAGCAGCTGGGGCGGCAGCAACATCGAAGCCTGGACCGATGCGGCCACGCTGAAATTGTCCGCCGATGACGTCGCCGCGCAGGCCGCAATGCTGGAAGCGCGCGACCGTGAATCCCTGCGACAGACGCAGGCCAACACCGCGCGCTGGCCAACGCCAGTCGATGACAGCGACTGGTCGCAGGCCACGCTGGACACCTCCGCATGGGCCGAGCTGCCGGTGCCGGCATTGTGGGAAAGCGCCGGCTGGAACGGGATGGACGGCATCGCCTGGTATCGCGCCGAGTTCGATTTGAATGCGCAGGAAGCCCGCGCCGGCGTGAGCCTAGGCGTGGGCCGCATCGACGACAGCGACACCACCTGGGTCAACGGCGTGCAGGTCGGGCAGACCCGGATGCAGTACAACCAGGTGCGTGTTTATGCGGTGCCGGCATCGGCGTTGCGGGCGGGCCGCAATACGATTGCCGTGCGCGTGGAAGACACCGGCGGCGGTGGCGGCATCCACGGCCAGCCGCAGGAGGTGTTCGTGCAGCCAAACGGCGGTGCGGCGCGCGTGCTGGCCGGTACGTGGAAGTTCCGCCCGGCCAGGGTGACAGTGGCGCTGGTGGACGACAAGAACCAGCACCCCACCTTGCTGTACAACGCGATGATCCACCCGTTGCAGCCCTATGGCTTGCGCGGGGTGATCTGGTATCAGGGCGAGAGCAATGCCTATGCCTTGCAGGCGGCGCGTGATTACCGCGATCAATTTCAGTCGATGATCGGGCAGTGGCGCACGCAATGGCAGGCACCTGCGCTGCCGTTTTTGTGGGTGCAACTGGCGAGTTTTGGCAGTGGGGTGGATCGCGGGGCGGACAGCCCCTGGGCGCTGCTGCGCGAATCGCAAACAGCGGCGCTGCGGCTGCCGGCCACCGCACAGGTGGTGAGCATCGACATCGGCGACAGTCACGACATTCATCCGCGCAACAAGCAGGACGTGGGCAGGCGTCTGGCATTGGCGGCGCGCCATGTCGCCTATGGCGAGTCGCTGGTGCATGCCGGGCCGATGCAGCGTGGCGTGCAGTTCGATGGTGATGCCGTGCGCGTGCAGTTCGACAATGGCGGTGCGGCCCTTGCGGTGCGTGGCGACGGCGAATTGCGCGGCTTTGAGTTGGCTGGCGATGACCGCGTGTTCCATCCGGCGCGTGCGCGCATCGAGGGCGATGCCGTGATCGTGCGCAGCGACGCGGTGCCCGTGCCGCGTGCGGTGCGTTATGGCTGGCGCGATGATGCCGCAGACGCCAACCTCGGCAACGCCGAAGGCCTGCCGGCTTCGCCGTTCCGCAGCGACGATTGGTGATGGCGATGGCAATGACAGGCAGGGCTTGGTTCGGGTTGCTGCTGGGCTTGTTGCTGGTGGCGTGCAGGCCTTCCGGTGATGTGCCGGCATCGGCATCGTCAGCGCCCGCGCAGGAAGCGCCCATGCCGCAGATCGTCAGCAAGGACGGTCGCCATGCGCTGCTGGTTGATGGCAAGCCGTTCCTGATCCTGGGCGCACAGGTCAACAATTCGAGCAACTGGCCGCAGGCGCTGGATGCGGTATGGCCGGCCATCGACGCGCTCAAGCCGAACACGGTGATGGTGCCGGTGGCGTGGGAACAGGTCGAGGCGGTGGAAGGCCGGTTCGATTTCTCCTTCGTCGATGCCTTGCTCAAGCAGGCGCGCGAACATGACGTGCGGCTGGTGCTGCTGTGGTTCGCCAGCTGGAAGAACAACGGCCCCAACTACGCGCCGGCCTGGGTCAAGCTGGACAATGCGCGTTTCCCGCGCGTGGTCACTGCCGACGGGCGCACGCTCAATTCGCTGTCGCCGCATGCGCAGGCCACGCTGGATGCGGATCGCAAGGCATTTGTGCAGTTGATGCGGCACCTGAAGGCCAATGACCCGCAGCGCACCGTCATCATGGTGCAGCCACAGAACGAGCCGGGCACCTACGGCAGCGTGCGCGATTTCTCGCCGCTGGCGCAGAAGGTGTTCGAGGGGCCGGTGCCGCAGGCCCTGCTGGACAAGCTGGGCAGGCAGGCGGGCACATGGCGGGAGGTCTTTGGCAACGATGCCGACGAGTTCTTCCACGCCTGGCACATCGCGCATTACATCGACCAGGTGGCCAAGGCGGGCAAGACCGAATACCCGCTGCCGATGTACATCAATGCTGCGTTGCGCGGGCCGTTCAACCCCGGCCAGCCGGGCCAGTACGCCAGTGGCGGGCCGACCGACAACGTGCTGGATATCTACAAGGTGGCCGCGCCGCATATCGACCTGCTGGCACCGGACATCTACATGCCCGAATACACGCACTACACCACGGTGCTGGCGCGTTATGCGCGCGCGGACAATCCGCTGTTCGTCGCCGAAACCGGCAACAGTGCCGAATACGCGCGCTATTTCTTTTCCGCGCTGGGGCAGCAGGCCATCGGCTGGTCGCCGTTCGGCATGGATTATTCGCATTACTCCAACTGGCCGCTGGGCGCGAAGCATGTGGACAGGCACGCGCTGGAACCGTTCGCGCTGAACTACGCCATCGTGCGGCCGGCCATGCGCGTGATCGCGCAGGCCAGTCTTGATGGCAAGGTGCGCGGTACTGCGGAGCAGCCCGGCCAGCCGGTGCAGAGGCTGCAGATTGACGAGCGCTGGAACATGGTGGTGACCTACGGTGTGCCGCAGTTCTGGTTCCAGGGCGAGCCGCCGGGCAACCCGGAACCGGTGGGCCGCGCGCTGGTGGTGCAACTGGGGCCGGATGAGTTCCTGGTGACCGGGGCGCATGCGCGGATCAACATCGAGGCTGCCGATCCGGCCATCGCCGCGCGGCAGATCTACGACTTCGTTGACGAAGGCACGTACGACGCCAACGGGCAGTGGCAATTCCGCCGCCGCTGGAATGGCGACCAGACCGACTACGGGCTCAACTTCTCCGGCGTCCCGCAGTTGCTGCGGGTCAAGCTGGCGACCTACTGATGGAAAGAGGCATGAAGACGATGCGAATGATGCGATGGACGGGCCTTCTGGCCGCAGGCTTGCTGGTGCAGCCGGCGCTGGCGCAACACGTGGAAAAGCAGGCCGATGGCGTTGTGGTGCATCCGGCGCGGCCGGGTGCCGCAGTCGTGCGCGTGCAGGTGGTCGATGAGCGCATCGTGCGCGTCAGTGCAGACCCGGACGGTGATTTCCAGCGCAGCGCCAGCCTGATGCGCGTTCCCGGCGCTGGCAACACGCCGGCTTTCAGCGTGCAGCAGGATGCAGATGGCGTCACCGTGAAGACGGCGGGCATCTCCGCGCGGATCGCGCTGGACAACGGCCAGGTGCGCTTTTTCGATGCGGCGGGCAAGCCGCTGTTGAGCGAACGCAGCGACGGGCGCGTTTTCACCCCGGTCACCATCGAGGGCAAACCCTACCTGAGCCTGCGCCAGCGCTTCGAGCCGAACGCGGACGAAGGCCTGTACGGCACCGGGCTGCACCAGAACGACTGGATGAACCTGAAGGGCCGTGATGTCGAGCTGCTCCAGCACAACATCGATAAGCCAATCCCGTATCTGGCTTCCAGCAAGGGCTACGGCATCCTGTGGGACAACAATGCGATCACCCGCTACGGCGATCCGCGCGGCCTGCGCCCGCTTCCGGAAACGCTGGAATTGTTCGATGCCGATGGCAAGCCCGGTGCGCTGACCGCCACCTACAGCATCAATGGCAAGCAGAAGTTGCGCCGTCGCGAAGCGCAGGTGAACTACCAGTTCCGCAGCGATTACGAACGTTTCCCGAAGAAGGCGATCAACAAGAAGCAAGGTGGCCGCAGCCTGGTGACGTGGGAGGGCAGCATCGCGGCCAGAACCACGGGCACGCACACGTTTTCGCTGTTCAACAGCGAATACGCGAAGCTGTGGATCGACGGCAAGCTGGTCAAGGACACGTGGCGGCAGAACTGGAACGCATGGCACCACGAGTTCGCGCTTGAGATGAAGGCCGGCGAAAAACACGCCGTGAAGCTGGAATGGAACACCATCGACCCGGCCTATCTGGCGCTGCTGCACCGCGACCCGTTGCCTGCCGATGAGGCGCAGGATCTGTCGATCTGGTCCGAAGCCGGGCAGATGATCGATTACTACGTGGTGGCCGGCGGCAATGGCGATGGCGTGCTGGCCGGTTATCGCCGGCTGACCGGCAAGGCGACCTTGTTGCCGAAATGGAGCTACGGCTTCTGGCAAAGCCGCGAGCGCTACAAGACGCAGGCCGAACTGACCGGCGTGCTCGACGAATATCGCCGGCGCAAGCTGCCGATCGACGCCATCGTGCTGGACTGGAGCTACTGGCCGGAGAATGCGTGGGGCTCGCACGACTTCGACACGAAATTCTTCCCGGATGCGGAAGGCATGATCCGGCACGTCCACGACCAGCATGCGCAGATCATGATTTCGGTGTGGCCGAAGTTCTACCCGACCACCGAGCACTACAAGGAGCTGGACAAGGCCGGGCACATCTACCAGCGGCCGGTGCAGCTTGGCATCCGCGACTGGATCGGCGAAGGCTACGTCAACAGCTTCTACGATCCGTATTCGAAGGATGCGCAGGACATCTTCTGGCGGCAGGTCAATGCCAAGCTCAACAGCAAGGGCATCGATGCCTGGTGGCTGGATGCCAGCGAGCCCGACCAGCAGGACAGCATCGACATCGATGAGCGCAAGGCGCGCACCACGCCGACCTCGCTGGGGCCGTCCGCCGAGTACTTCAATTCCTATCCGCTGGCGCACACCTCGGGCGTGTATCGCGGTTCGCGCGAGCAGGACCCGGACAAGCGCGTGTTCATCCTGTCGCGTGCGGCGTTTGCCGGCATGCAGCGCAACGCGGCGGCGTTCTGGAGCGGCGACATCGTGCCGACCTGGCAGAACATGGCGCAGCAGGTGGGTGGCCTGGTGAATGCCTCGATGGCCGGCATTCCCAATGTCAGTTTCGACATCGGCGGGTTTGCGCCGGAAAACCGCTACATCAGCCAGGACCCGGCGCATGTCCCGGAATGGCGTGAGCTCAATCTGCGCTGGTTCCAGTTCGGCGCATTCGTGCCGGTGTTCCGCCTGCATGGACAGTTCCCGTATCGCGAGATCTGGGAGATCGCGCCGGAAGGCACGCCGCACCATGACAGCTTCGTGCATTACCTGAAGCTGCGTTATTCGCTGCTGCCGTACATCTACACGCTGGCCGGCGATACCTGGCATCGGGATGGCACCATCCTGCGCACGCTGGCGATGGATTTCCCGAACGATGCACAGGCGCGCGACATCGCCGATGAATACCTGTTCGGCCCGGCCTTCCTGGTGGCGCCGGTCACGACCTACAAGGCGACCTCGCGCCCGGTGTACCTGCCGGCGGGCAGCGACTGGTACGACTTCCAGACCGGCCAGCGCCATGCCGGCGGGCAAACCCTGGATGCCGCCGCGCCGCTGCAGCGGATGCCGCTGTTCGTGCGCGCCGGTGCCATCGTGCCGCGCACGGTGGTGCAGCAATACGTTGACCAGACGCCGGATGCGCCGCTGACCATCGAGGTCTATACCGGCGCTGACGGCACGTTCTCGTTGTACGAGGACGATGGCCGCAACTACGGCTACGAACGCGGTGAGTTCAGCCGCATCCCGCTGACATGGGACGACAAGGCCGGGGCACTGCGCATCGGCGCGCGCGAAGGCCGTTACCCCGGCATGGTCGAGAAGCGCCAGATTCGCGTGCGCTGGATCGATGGCCCGCGCGCGGACGCAGGCACGCTCGAGCCGCAGGCCGATGCCAGCGTGGAATACGACGGTCGCGCCCTGGTCGTGAAGAAGAAGCGTTGAGCCGGCGATGAAGCTGGGGCGGCGTGATTTGCTGAAATCGACGGCAGCGGCGCTGGTCGTTGCCGGTGCGGGCGGCGCTGCGAAGGCGCAGCCCGCTGGCAAACTGGCCGCGGCCCGCACTGGTGCGGCCCGAACGGGCGCTGCCGCGATGACAGCTGCCGCGCCTTCCGCATCGCCCATGCGGCTGTGGTATTCGCGCCCGGCCACGCAATGGGTCGAAGCCTTGCCGCTGGGCAATGGCCGTCTGGGCGCGATGGTCTGGGGTGGTGGCCGCTACGAACGCCTGCAACTCAACGAGGACACGCTGTACGCCGGTGGCCCTTACGATCCAACGCCGAAGGAGGCGCTGGCTGCGCTGCCTGAAGTGCGCCGGCTGTTGTTCGCAGGCCGCTATGCCGAAGCCGAGGCATTGGCCGACGCGAAGATGATGGGCCAGCCGATCAAGCAGATGCAGTACCAGCCGCTTGGCGAACTGCAACTGGATTTTCTGGAAATTGCCGAAACCAATGGCTACCGGCGTGAGCTGGATCTGGATCGCGCGCTGGCAACAAGCAGCTTCGAGGCGCGCGGCATGCAGCACCGGCGCGAGGTGCTGGTTTCCCCCGTCGATCAATGCATCGCCGTGCGCCTGACCGGCGACCAGCCCGGCCGCATCGGCGTGCGCATCGGTTTGAACAGCGACCATGTGGAAGCCACGGTGGATGCCGATGGCGACGATGGCCTGCTGCTGCGCGGGCGCAATGGCAGTGCGCATGGCGTGGACGGTCGCCTGCGGTTTGCCCTGCGCCTGCGCGTGCTGGCAAACGGCGGCAGCACGCGCCGCGTGGGCGGGCGCATCGAGGTGCGCGAGGCCGACGAAGTCCTGCTGCTGCTGACCGCCGCCACCAGCTTTGTCGATCACGCGCATGTCGATGGCGATCCTGAAGCAATCACCCGCCGGCAGCTTGCCGCCGCCGCGCACAAGCCGTGGGCCGAGCTGCTGGCCGCGCACGTGGCCGAACACCAGCGCCTGTTCCACCGCGTGCAGCTTGACCTGGGCCATGCCCCGGAGGCCATCGCCGCGTTGCCCACCGATGCGCGCGTGGCGCGTTTCGCCGAAGGTGGTGACCCGGCGCTGGCGGCGCTGTACCACCAGTTCGGTCGCTACCTGCTGATCTGCTGCTCGCGGCCCGGCACCCAGCCTGCCAACCTGCAAGGCATCTGGAACGACCTGCTTTCGCCGCCGTGGGAAAGCAAGTACACCATCAACATCAACACCCAGATGAACTACTGGCCGGCCGAGGCCAATGCGCTGGGCGAATGCGTTCAGCCCCTGCAGGCGATGATCGAAGACCTGTCGCGGACGGGGGTGGAGACCGCGCGGCGCATGTATGGCGCGCCGGGCTGGGTGGTGCATCACAACACCGACCTGTGGCGGCGCACCGCACCAGTTGATGGCGCGAAGTGGGGCATGTGGCCGACCGGCGGCGCGTGGCTGCTGCAACACCTGTGGGATCGCTGGGATTACGGCCGCGAACCGGGCTACCTGCACGCGATCTGGCCGCTGTTCAAGGGTGCCGCCGAGTTCTTCGCCGCCACACTGGTGGAGGACCCGGGCACCGGGGCGATGGTCACCGCGCCATCGATCTCGCCGGAAAACATGCATCCTTTCGGTGCGGCGTTGTGCGCCGGCCCGTCGATGGACGCGCAGATCCTGCGTGACCTGTTCGACCGCAGCATCGCCATTGCCGGCATGCTGGGCGTGGATGCGGCACTGTCGGCCAGGTTGGCGACGCTGCGCGAGCGCCTGCCGCCACACCGGATCGGCCATGCCGGGCAGTTGCAGGAATGGCAGCAGGACTGGGACATGGACGCGCCGGAACTGCAGCATCGCCACCTCTCGCACCTGTACGCACTGCATCCCTCCAGCCAGATCAACGTGCGTGATACGCCGCAACTGGCCGCAGCCGCGAAGCGCTCGCTGGACATCCGTGGCGATGAAGCCACCGGCTGGGGGATTGGCTGGCGCTTGAACCTGTGGGCGCGGCTGGGCGATGGCGAGCGCGCGCATCGCGTGCTGCAAAAACTGCTCAGCCCCGCACGCACCTATCCCAATCTGTTCGATGCGCATCCGCCGTTCCAGATCGACGGCAATTTCGGCGGCACCGCCGGCATCACCGAAATGCTGCTGCAAAGCTGGGGCGGCAGCATCTTCCTGCTGCCGGCCTTGCCCAGCGCCTGGCCCGACGGCAGCGTGCGCGGGCTGCGCGTGCGCGGCGCGGCGCGGGTGGACATGCAATGGCAGGCCGGCAAGCTGCAGTGGGCCAGCCTGCATTCCGATCGTGGCGGGCACTATCAATTGGCGCATGCAGGGCGCACGCTGGACGTGGAACTGGCCGCAGGTGCATCACTCACCGCACGCTTGCGCGGCAATGCGCTGGTGGCGGCATGAACATGGACACAGGAGCACGCCCGGCATGACACTCGTAGCTGGCATCGACGCGGGCACGCAAAGCCTGAAAGTGGTGGTGCATGACGCGGAGCGCGGCATCGTGGCGACGGCCAGCGAAGCGCTTGCCCTGCATTGTAGTGACGACGGCAGCCGCGAACAGGATCCCGCTGCGTGGGTGGCGGCAATGCAGGCCTGTTTTGCCCGCATCGATCCGCAACTGCGCGCACGCATCGCCGCACTGGCGGTGTCCGGGCAGCAGCACGGCTTTGTTCCGCTGGATGCAGGCGGCAACGTGCTGGCGCCAGCCAAGCTGTGGTGCGACACCAGCACCTCCCGTGAATGCACGCAGATCATGGATGCCGTGGGCGGCGCGGCGCGCTGCATCGAACTGGCCGGCAATCCCGTCCTGGCCGGCTATACCGCATCGAAACTGCCGTGGACGCGCACGCATCGCGCCGATGTGTATGCACGCCTGGCCACGATCCTGCTGCCGCACGATTACCTGAACTTCGTGCTGACCGGGCAGCGCTTCTGCGAGTGGGGCGATGCGTCCGGCACCGGCTGGCTGGACGTGCGCACGCGCACATGGTCGCAGGCGATGCTGCATGCCACCGATCCCGACCGCGACCTGTCGGCCTGCCTGCCGCCGATTGCCGCGCCGGATGCCTTGTTTGACCTGCATGCGCCAGCGGCCGCGTTGCTGGGCTTGCCGGCAACGGTGAAGGTGGCGGTGGGCGGTGGTGACAACATGATGGCCGCCATCGGCACCGGTTGCGTCGAGCCGGGCCGGCTGGCGATGAGCCTGGGCACGTCCGGCACGCTGTTCGCGTATTCCGATGTGCCGGTGATCGATGCCGATGGCGCGTGGGCGGCATTCTGTTCGTCCACCGGCGGCTGGCTGCCCTTGATCTGCACGATGAACTGCACGGTGGTGACGGAACAGGTCGCGAAGCTGTTCGGTTTCAGCAGCCGTGATGGCGATGCGCACGTCAACGCCACCGCGCCGGGTGCAGACGGCCTGACCCTGCTGCCATTCCTCAACGGCGAGCGCACGCCCAACCTGCCGCTGGGCAAGGGTGTCGTTGCCGGGCTGGACATGCACAACATGACGGCATCGCACTTTTATCGCGCAGCAATGGAAGGCGCGAGCTTTGCGCTGAAGTACGGGTTCGATGCCTTCGTCGCTGCCGGCATGCGCTTCGAGCGCATCGTGCTGACCGGCGGCGGTGGTGGCAGCGCGGCGTGGCGGCAGATGATTGCCGACATCTTTGGTCTGCCGGTGGACGTGCCGGAGCAGGCCGAAGGCGCGGCATTCGGTGCCGCCTTGCAGGCGCGGTGGGCGCTGATGCGCAGCAAGGGCGATGCCGCGTCCATTGCCGACGTGGTGCGCAGGCACGTGACCATGCATCCAGCGCAGGCCACCAGGCCCGATCCTTCGCGTGCGGCGGCCTACGCGCAGGCATATCAACGTTACCTGCGCCATCTGGGCGCGGTTGCACCCTTGTATCGCGGTTGATTTTTTCCCAAAACGAACAGGCAGGAACGCCAACATGAGTAGCCAGTATTTCATCGGCAACAGCGAATATTTCCCCGGCATCGGGCGCATCCCGTTCGAGGGCCGCGATTCGGACAACCCGCTGGCGTTCAAGGTCTATGACGCCAACAGGCTGATCGGCGGCAAGAGCATGCGCGAGCACCTGCGCTTCGCGGTTTGCTACTGGCATACCTTCTGCAATGCAGGCGCGGATCCGTTCGGCCCCGGCACGCGCCGTTTCCCGTGGGAAAAGGGCACGCCGATGGCGACGGCGGAAGCCAAGGTGGATGCGGCGTTCGAGTTCTTCACCAAGCTCGGCGTGCCGTACTACTGCTTCCATGACGTTGACATCGCACCGGATGCCGACGACATCGCCACCTATGAAAAGAACCTCAAGCACATGGTCGCACTGGCGAAGCAGCGCCAGCAGGCCACCGGCGTGAAACTGCTGTGGGGCACGGCCAACCTGTTCTCGCACCCGCGTTACATGAATGGCGCGGCCACCAATCCGGATTTCAACGTGGTCGCGCGTGCTGCCGTGCAGGTCAAGGCGGCGCTGGAAGCCACGGTGGAGCTGGGTGGCGAGCATTACGTGTTCTGGGGCGGGCGCGAAGGCTATGCCTGCCTGCACAACACCGACATGAAGCGCGAACTGGCGCACTTCGCCCGCTTCCTTACCGCGGCGCGCGATTACGCACGCAGCATCGGCTTCACCGGCAAGTTCTTCATCGAACCCAAGCCGATGGAGCCGATGAAGCACCAGTACGATTTCGACAGCGCCACCGTCGCCGGCTTCCTCAATGCGCACGGCTTGCAGGACGATTTCATGCTGAACATCGAGGCCAACCACGCCACGCTGTCCGGCCACACCTTCGAGCATGATTTGCAGGTTGCCAGCGACCATGGCCTGCTGGGCAGCATCGATGCCAATCGCGGCAATGCGCAGAACGGCTGGGATACCGACCAGTTCCCGACCGACCTGTACGACACCGTTGGCGCGATGCTGGTGGTGCTGCGCCAGGGTGGGCTGGTCGGTGGCCTGAACTTCGATGCCAAGCCACGCCGCGAATCCACCGACATGGAGGATCTGTTCATCGCCCACATCGGCGGCATGGATGCCTTCGCGCGCGGGCTGGAAGTGGCGTACAGCCTGCTCAATGACTCGCCGTGGGAGCAGTGGCGCAGCCAGCGTTACGCAAGTTTCGACGCGGGCGCAGGCAAGGATTTCGCCGCCGGCAAGCTGGGGCTGGCGGAACTGGCCGGCCTTGCCGCGAGCAACGGCGAGCCACGGCAGACCAGCGGCAAGCAGGAACGCTACGAAAATCTGCTCAATCAATATCTGCTGCGCTGAACGCGGCCCATCAGCTTCCTGGGAGGGAACGACATGTCCACCATCAAGGCAGGTGCCGCGCAGGGCGGCGATCACACCGGTGAAAACACCGGCTTCATCATCCTCATCAGTTGCGTTGCCACCATCGGCGGTTTCCTGTTCGGCTTCGACAGCGGCGTCATCAACGGCACCGTTGACGGATTGCAGCAAGCCTTCGGTTCGACCAAGGCGGGGCTTGGTTTCGAGGTCGCTTCGATGCTGCTGGGCTGTGCCATCGGCGCGTTCTTTGCCGGTCGCCTGGCCGACCTGTACGGTCGCCGCAGCGTGCTGCTGATCGCCGCGCTGCTGTTCCTCGTCTCGGCGCTGGGCGCGGGCGCGGCGACGACCTCGACCATGTTCGTGCTGGCGCGCGTGATCGGCGGTTTTGCGGTGGGCGCGGCCAGCGTGATGTCGCCGGCCTACATCGCCGAAGTCGCCTCCGCGCGTTATCGCGGCAGGCTGGCCACGGTGCAGCAGATCGCGATCATCAGTGGCCTGTTCTGCGCCTTCCTCAGCAACTATCTGCTGGCCAAGACGGCAGGCGCATCCACCGAGGTGTTGTGGGCCGGCCAGCCAGCCTGGCGCTGGATGTTCTGGATGATGGCGATTCCGTCCGTGCTGTTCCTGCTGCTGCTGCTGTTCATCCCGGAAAGCCCGCGCTACCTGGTGGTGAAGAAGCGCAAGGACGATGCGCTGAAGGTGCTGACCAAGCTGTACGGCACCGCAGAAGCGCAGTCCAAGCTGGTCGAGATCGACGCCTCGCTGTCGGCTGACCATCATCGCCCGCAATTGTCCGACCTCATCAACAAGGCCACCGGCAAGGTGCGCCCCATCGTCTGGCTCGGGATCGGTCTTGCCACCTTCCAGCAGTTGGTCGGCATCAACGTGGTCTTCTACTACGGCGCGGTGCTGTGGCAGGCGGTGGGTTTCTCCGAGAGCGATGCGCTGCTCATCAACGTGCTGTCCGGTGCGCTCAGCATCGGTGCCTGCATCATCACCGTGCTGCTGATCGACAGGATTGGCCGCAAGCCGCTGCTGTGGATCGGCTCGCTCGGCATGTCGGTGACGCTGGCGTTGCTGGTGTGGGCGTTCTCAAGCGGCTCGCTGGTCGATGGACACCTGCAGTTGCCGGGTGGCATGGGCACGCTGGCGCTGGTGGCTGCCAATCTCTACGTGATCTTCTTCAACGTGTCGTGGGGGCCGGTGATGTGGGTGATGCTGGGCGAGATGTTCCCCAACCAGATCCGTGGCTCCGGCCTTGCGGTGGCGGGTGCGGCGCAATGGACTTCCAACTTCGCCATCACCGTGACCTTCCCGATGTTGCTGGCCGGCATCGGGCTTGCGGCGACTTACGGCATCTATCTGGCGTCGGCGATCATCTCGGTGTTCTTCGTGGTGAAGTACGTCCATGAGACCAAGGGCAAGGAACTGGAGCAGATGGAAGGATGAGCGGCATGTACAGCAGATCGTTCAGGCGCGCGGTGCTGACCGCATCCCTCGTCATTGCCGTTGCCGGTTGTGGCGGTGCAGGGAAGAACGCCCCGATTGCGGATGCGCCGGCTGTCGATGCCGCCGCTGACGGCAGCATCCATCCCGCGCAATGGCCTTCCGTGCAAGCGCCGTTGCCGGTCGATCCTGCGCTGGAAAAACGCATCGACGCATTGCTGGCGACGATGACGGTGGAGGAAAAGGTCGGCCAGATCGTGCAGGGTGACATCGCCAGCGTGACTCCGGATGACGTGCGCAAGTACCGGCTGGGCTCGATCCTGGCCGGCGGCAGTTCCGATCCCGGTGGCAAGTACAACGCCGCGCCGGCCGATTGGCTGGCCCTGGCCGATGCGTTCTGGGAAGCGTCGATGGACACGCGCGATGGCGGCAAGGCCATCCCGATCCTGTTCGGCATCGACGCCATGCACGGCCAGAGCAACGTGGTCGGCGCGACCCTGTTCCCGCACAACGCCGGTCTGGGTGCGACCCGCAACCCGGAACTGTTGCGCCGCATCGGCGAGATCACCGCAGCGGAAACGCGCGCCACCGGCATGGAATGGGCGTTCGCGCCGACGGTGGCGGTGCCGCAGGACCTGCGCTGGGGCCGTGCCTACGAAGGCTATTCGGAGAACCCGCAGGTGGTCGCGCAATTCGCGGCCGCCATGGTCGAAGGACTGCAGGGCAAGGCCGGCGCACCGGACTTCCTCGATGACCGCCATGTGATGGCATCGGTCAAGCATTTCGTTGGCGATGGCGGCACCACCGGAGGCAAGGACCAAGGGGATACGCAGACCAGCGAGGCGCAGTTGCGTGACGTGCATGCCGCCGGCTATGTCACTGCACTGCGCGCCGGTGCGCAGTCGGTGATGGCCTCGTTCAACAGCTTCCACGGCAACAAGATGCACGGCCACAAGCCACTGCTGACCGATGTGCTCAAGGGCAGGATGCAGTTCGACGGTTTTGTGGTGGGCGACTGGAACGGCCATGCCCAGCTCCCTGGTTGCAGCACCACCGATTGCGTCGCCACCTTCGATGCGGGCCTGGACATGGCGATGGCCCCGGACAGCTGGAAAGGCCTGTACGAAAGCACCTTGCAGCATGCGAAGGACGGCACCTTGCCGCAAGCACGGCTGGACGATGCCGTGCGGCGCGTGCTGCGGGTGAAGTTGCGCATGGGGCTGTTCGAGAAGCCGAAGCCCTCGCAACGCGCGCTGGGTGGCAACTTCAAGCTGCTGGGTGCGCCGGAGCATCGCGCGGTGGCGCGGCAGGCGGTGCGTGAATCGCTGGTGCTGCTGAAGAACAACAATGGCTTGTTGCCGCTGCGCACGCAGCAGCATGTGCTGCTGGCCGGCGATGGTGCCGACAACATCGGCAAGCAGGCCGGTGGCTGGACATTGAGCTGGCAGGGCACCGGCACCACGCGCGCGGATTTCCCCAATGCCGATACCATCTGGCAGGGGTTCGAGCGTGCGCTCAAGGCCGGCGGCGGCAGTGCCGAACTGGCGGTGGACGGCAAGTACCGCAGGAAACCCGATGTGGCGGTGGTGGTGTTCGGCGAAGATCCCTATGCCGAGTTCCAGGGCGACATTCCCAATCTGCTGTACAAGCCCGGCAACGACACCGACCTTGAACTCATCAAGCGCTTGAAGTCCGATGGCATTCCGGTGGTGGCGGTGTTCATCAGTGGCAGGCCGTTGTGGCTGAACCGCGAGATCAACGCCGCCGATGCCTTCGTCGCCGCATGGTTGCCGGGCTCCGAAGGGGCAGGCGTGGCCGACGTGCTGTTGCGCAAGCCGGATGGCGGCATCGCCCATGATTTCAAGGGCAAGCTGGCGTACTCGTGGCCGCGCACGGCGCTGGATGCCGCCGCCGGCAAGCGCGGGAACGATGCGTTGTTCAAGTTCGGCTACGGCCTGAGCTATGCCGTCGATGGCGCGCTTGCGCCCTTGCCGGAAGCCTCGGGCGTGTCCGCCGAACAAGCGGCCAGTGGCGTGTATTTCGCGAAGGGGCGTCCGTCACTGGGGCTGGCGTTGCAGCTTTCCAGCGCCGCGCAGCCGGACATGCCGGCGACCACGGTGCCGGCCATGCTGTCCGATGGCAGCCTGAAGATCAGTGCGGTCGATCACCTGGCGCAGGAAGACGCGCGCCGCCTGCAATGGTCGGGCACGGCGCCTGCCACGGCCAGCCTGCTGTCGGCAACGCCGCTTGACCTTGTGCGCGAAAGCAATGGCGACCTGCAACTGCAACTGACCCTGCGCCGCAATGGCAACGCAACCGCGCCGCTGTGGCTGGGGGTGACGTGCGGCAATGGCTGCGCCGCGCGAGTTGACCTGCACGCGGCGCTGCGCGCATTGCCGCAAGGCGAATGGAACACGCTGGGCGTGCCATTGAAGTGTTTTGCCGCGGCAGGCGCTGATCTTGGCAAACTGCACAAGATCGCGGTGCTGGAAAGCGCCGCAGCGCTGGACGTGTCGGTATCGCGCATTGCACTGGGCGCGGCCGATGCGAAGGTGGTCAGGGTGGAGTGCCCGGTCACCTGACCGGGCCGGGTATCTGCAACATCACGTCAATCACAACGATGGGGAACAGCCGTGGGCTTGTCGTCACTTGATATCGCAATCGTGCTGGCCTATCTGGCCGGCATCTTCGTACTGGCGCAATGGGTATCGCGCGAGAAGGGCGGGCACGCCAAGGATGCGAAGGATTATTTCCTTGCCGGCAAGTCGCTGCCGTGGTGGGCCATTGGTGCATCGTTGATCGCGGCGAACATTTCCGCCGAGCAGATCATCGGCATGTCCGGTTCCGGCTATGCGATCGGCCTTGCGATTGCATCGTATGAGTGGATGGCGGCGGCGACGCTGCTGATCGTCGGCAAATGGTTCCTGCCGGTGTTCCTGCGCAATGGCATCTACACCATGCCGCAGTTCCTGGAACAGCGTTACGGCACCCGCATCCGCACGTTGATGGCGGTGTTCTGGCTTGGCTTGTACGTGTTCGTCAACGTCACCTCGATCCTGTGGCTGGGCGCGATTGCCGTGAACCAGGTCAGCGGCATGGACCAGATGCTGGCGGTGGTGCTGATCGGCGTGTTCGCACTGCTCTACCAATTGTATGGTGGCCTGAAGGCGGTCGCGCTGACCGACATCGTGCAGGTCTCGCTGCTGGTGCTGGGCGGGCTGCTGGTCGCCGGCCTGACGCTGAGCCAGCTGGGCGATGGCGCGGGCATCGTCGCCGGCTTCCACAAGCTGTGGGACGCGCAGCCCGGCCACTTCGAGATGATCCTGAGCAAGGACAACCCGTTCTACAAGGATCTGCCCGGCATCAGCGTGCTGATTGGCGGCATGTGGATCATGAACATCAGCTACTGGGGTTTCAACCAGTACATCATCCAGCGCGCGCTGGCGGCGAAGGACATTGGCGAAGCCCAGAAGGGCGTGTTGTTTGCCGCCTTCCTCAAGCTGCTGATGCCGGTGATCGTGGTGCTGCCGGGCATCGCGGCGGTGATGCTTGCGCCGGGTCTGGACAAGCCCGACCAGGCCTATCCCACGATGATGCGGCTGCTGCCGACCGGCATCCTGGGCCTTGTGTTTGCGGCACTGGTGGCGGCGATCGTGGCGTCGCTGGCGTCCAAGATCAATTCGGTGGCAACCATCTTCACCCTCGATTTCTACGCCAAGGGCAAGCGACAGCCGGCGCAGGCCGAACTGGTGCGCGTGGGCCGCATCGCCGCCGTGGTTGCGGTGGTGCTGGGCATCCTTGCCGCCAAGCCGCTGCTGGGCAGTTTCGATCAGGCATTCCAGTACATCCAGGAATACACCGGCTTCTTCACCCCGGGTATCGTGGTGATCTTCATGCTGGGCCTGTTCTGGAAGCGCGCCAACGAAGCCGGCGCACTGGCCGCTGCCATCGGCTCGTTCCTGCTGTCCATCGTGCTGAAGCTGGCGTGGCCGACGCTACCGTTCATCGATCGCGTGGGGCTGGTGTTCCTGCTGGCGCTGGCACTGGCCGTGGTGGTGTCGCTGCTGACCCGGCATGCGCCGGAAAAGGACACCATCCACATTCGTGACGTGAATTACCGCACCAATGCCACGTTCAACATCGGTGCAGTGGCGGTGCTGGCCATCCTGGTCGCGCTTTACACGCTGTTCTGGTGAGCTGATGCCTGCGGCGCAGCCTCAGCTGCGCTTCAAGCCTTGCAGCGCATCCGCCATGGCACTGTTGAACGGTGCATTCCGTGGCGGTTGCGCTGCCGGGTGCGGCCCGCGCGGTGCGTTGTTGTTGTCGCGGCGGGCAGGGCGCTCGTCGCGCCTGGCATCACTGCGCGCCTGGCCGACGGGATCGTCCATGCGCCGGGTCAGCGCGATGCGCTTGCGCGGCACATCGATTTCAAGCACCTTCACCTTGACGATGTCGCCGGCCTTCACCACCTCGCGCGGGTCTTTCACGTAGCGGTCGGACAGTGCGGAGATGTGGATCAGGCCGTCCTGATGCACGCCGATGTCCACGAACGCGCCGAACGCGGCCACGTTGCTGACCACGCCTTCCAGCACCATGCCGGGGCGCAGGTCCCTGATGTCTTCCACGCCGTCGGCGAACTGCGCGGCCTTGAACTCCGGGCGCGGGTCGCGGCCCGGCTTTTCCAGCTCTTTCAGGATGTCGCGCACCGTGGGTTCGCCGAAGCGCTCGTCGGTGAATTGCGAAGGTTTCAGCGAACGCAGGAAGGTGGTATCGCCGATGATCTGCTTCACCTGTTTTCCGCCGGCGGCAAGGATGCGTTCGACAACGGGATAGGCTTCCGGATGCACGGACGAGGCATCCAGCGGCTGTTCGCCGTCATTGATGCGCAGGAAGCCGGCGCACTGCTCGAAGGTCTTGTCGCCCAGGCGCGGCACCTTCAGCAGCGCCTTGCGCGAGGGGAATGCGCCGTGCTGGTCGCGATACTGCACGATGTTGTCGGCGACCGTCGCAGACAGGCCGGACACGCGCGCCAGCAGTGCGCCGGAAGCGGTGTTCACGTCCACGCCAACCGCGTTCACGCAGTCCTCCACCTTCGCGTCCAGCGCGCGGGCAAGGCGGTATTGATCGACATCGTGCTGGTATTGGCCCACGCCAATGGCCTTGGGTTCGATCTTCACCAGCTCGGCCAGCGGGTCTTGCAGGCGGCGCGCGATGGACACCGCACCGCGCAATGACACATCGAGGTTCGGGAACTCCTTCGCCGCCAGCTCCGATGCCGAATAGACCGACGCGCCAGCCTCGCTGACCACGATCTTCTGCATCTTCAATTCAGGTACAAGCTTGAGCAGGTCGCCGGCCAGTTTGTCGGTTTCGCGGCTGGCGGTGCCGTTGCCGATGGCGATGAGCTGCACGCCATGCGCGAGGCACAGCGTCTTCAGTGCGGCCAGTGATTGGTCCCACTGCTTGCGCGGTTCATGCGGATAGATGGTGTCGGTGGCGACCAGCTTGCCGGTGGCATCGACCACCGCCACCTTCACGCCGGTGCGCAGGCCGGGGTCGAGGCCCAGCACCGCCTTTGGGCCGGCGGGTGCGGCCAGCAGCAAGTCTTTCAGGTTGTCGCCGAACACGGCGATGGCTTCGCCTTCGGCCTTTTCGCGTGCCTGATTGAACAGGTCGAGCAGCAGGTGCAGATGGATCTTCGCGCGCCATGCAAGCCGCACCGCGTTGCGCAGCCATGCATCGCTTGCGCGCCCGCGTGCCTCGATGCCGGCGTGCAGGGCGATGCGGCCTTCGGCATAAAGATGACCGGCTTCGGCATCTGCACCGGGATCGAGTTCCAGTTGCAGGAACTCCTCGCGCCGCCCGCGCAGCAGCGCCAGCATGCGGTGTGAGGGAATCTTCGCCAGCGGTTCGGCGTGGTCGAAGTAGTCGCGGAACTTCTCGCCTGCGGCTTCCTTGCCTTCGACAACCTTCGAGCGGATCAGCCCCTCGCTTGCCAGCCACTGCCGCAGTTCACCGAGCAAGGCCGCATCTTCGCCCCAGCGTTCGATCAGGATGGCGCGCGCGCCTTCCAGTGCAGCCTTGGCATCGGCGACCCCCTTGTCGGCATCGACGAAGCCGGTGGCGAACTCCTCCGGTACGCGCGTGGGATCTGCAAGCAGGCCATCGGCCAGCGGCTCCAGCCCGGCCTCGCGCGCGATCTGCGCGCGGGTGCGGCGCTTGGGCTTGTAGGGCAGGTACAGGTCTTCGAGGCGTGACTTGCTGTCGGCGGCAATGATCTCGGCGCGCAGCTCATGGGTCAGCTTGCCTTGTTCCTCGATGCTGGCAAGGATCGCCGCGCGGCGTTCTTCCATCTCGCGCAGGTAGGTCAGGCGCGTTTCCAGGTTGCGAAGCTGGGTGTCGTCCAGCCCGCCGGTCACTTCCTTGCGGTAGCGGGCGATGAAGGGGACGGTTGCGCCTTCGTCCAGCAGGCCGACGGCGGCTTGCACCTGCGCGGTCTGCGCGCCGATTTCCTCGGCGATGGTGGAAGCGATCTTGCGGGCAAGGGCGGGGGACAGCTCGGTCATGCGGATGCAGTCAATTGCGGAAACGGGAACTGCAATTGTGGCTGGCGCATCGCTGCTGCAACAGCTTGACAAAAATCCTCGTCATTCCGGCGCAAGCCGGAATCCAGTTTTTTGTTTCCAGTCATCGAAGCAAATTCAACCAGCAAAGGCTGGATTCCGGCTTGCGCCGGAATGACGGAAGGGATTACGCGGATACCTCGCGTTTCTCGCGCCACTCCACATACAACCCCAGCGCCACGCCGAGTGCCGCCATGGCGACGATGTAATGCATCGGCGCTGCCGGGTTGTCCTTCATCGCAAGGCTGAGCAGGACTGGCGTCAGGCCACCGGCGATGGCATAGGCCACGTTGTACGAGAACGACAGCCCGGAAAAGCGCACTGGCGCGGGAAAGCCACCCAGCGCGATGGCCGGGATCATCGCGGTCACGCCCACGGCACTACCGGCGATGGCGTAATGCCATTGCGAATACGCGCTGGCCTGCGCTTCGCGATAGAACCACCAGAACGCAACGCCCAGCAGCAGGCTCCACAGTGCCAGCACGCGGCCTGCGCCGTAGCGGTCGGCCAGCGTGCCGGCAATCAGATTTGCCGCCATCGCCGCAAGCACGGCCAACGCATTGCCGGCCAGCGCGGCATCGCGGCTCACGCCCATGCCTTGCAGGAAGGTCGGCATCATCAAGATGGTCACCACCACGGCAGCGGTGAGCAGCCAGGTCAGCAGCATGCCCAGCACCACGGCACCTGCGTGGTCGCGCACCACCGCCTTCAGCGGCAACTCCGCAGACAGCGCACGGCGCTGCTGCATTTCCGCGAACACCGGCGTTTCGTGCAATTGCCGGCGCAGCACCATCGCAAGCAGGCCAAACACGCCGCCAAGCACGAACGGCATGCGCCAGCCCCATGCCAGCAACTGCGTCTCGTCGAAGGCGGCATTCACCGCGCGTGCCACCAGCGAACCCAGCAGGATGCCGCCCAGCAGCCCCAGCGACAGCGAACCACAGGCAAGATTGCGATGACGCGGGGAGACATGCTCGCTGACGAACACCCACGCGCCCGGCGCTTCACCGCCAATCGCCGCGCCCTGCATGATCCGCAGTAGCAACAGCAACAACGGCGCGGCCACGCCGATCTGCGCATAGGTGGGCAGCAGGCCCATCAGCAGCGTGGGGATGGCCATCAGCAGGATGCTGAGCATGAACATGCGCTTGCGCCCGGACATGTCGCCGAAGTGCGCCATCACGATGCCGCCCAGCGGCCTTGCCAGATAGCCGGCGGCGAAGATGCCGAAGGTCTGCACCAGCGTCAGCCACTGCGGCATGTCGGCGGGGAAGAACAGCCGCCCCATCGTGGTCGCGAAGAACACGAACACCACGAAGTCGTAGAACTCCAGCGCGCCGCCGAGCGAGGCCAGTGCGAGGGTCTTGGTCTGCTGCCGTGACAGGCCGGTGGTGGGTTGGGTCGTGGTCATGGTGCAAGCGTATGCGAAGTTGGGGGCTTTGTAGATGCCGAGCTTGCTCGGCAGAAAGGCATGCGGAGCAAGCTCCGCATCTACAAGAACAAATCGTCCTGTACCGCGCTGCCATCCGGTTCGGCAAAGCCGGACAGGCCGATGCCAACCAGCCGGTACAAGGTGCTTGCGGGCAGGTTCACGCGCTCGCGCAGCTTGCAGGCGATATTGGCCAGTGCGATCTCGCTGGTGGGCGGCTCCGGGCCGGTCAGGCTGCGGGTGAGGATGCGGAAGTCGGCGGTTTTCAGCTTCAGTACCACGGTGCGGGCGATGCGCTCCGGGTGCTGCGTGCGTTCGCGCAGATAGCCGGCCCAGGTGCCGGTGGCGATGCGGCGGATATGCGGCTCCAGTGCGTCCAGCGGAAGATCGGTGGCGAAGGTGTCCTCGCTGGAAATCTGCAGGGTGGGGCGTTCGGTTTGCACGTCGCGGTTGTCGATGCCGAATGACAATTCATGCAGGCGGCGACCCCAGCGCCCGAAGCGCGCTTCGAGTGCATCGGCGTCGAATGCGCGCAGGTCGGCGCAGGTGGCGATGCCAAGTTCGGCGAGCCTGGCTTCCATCACCTTGCCCACGCCCGGCAGGCGACCCACTGGCAGCGGCGCGAGGAAGGCATCGACCATGTGCGGCTTGACCACGAACTGCCCGTTGGGTTTGTTCCAGTCGCTGGCGATCTTGGCGAGGAACTTGTTGGGCGCGATGCCGGCAGAGGCAGTGAGTTGCGTTTCTTCACGGATCGCATTGCGGATGTGGCATGCAATCGCGGTGGCGCTGCCGAGGTCGATCTTCGGCGTGGTCACGTCCAGATACGCTTCGTCCAGCGACAGCGGTTCGATCAGGTCGGTGTGCCGCGCGAAGATCGCATGTACCTGCTTCGACACCGCCTTGTAGCGGCTGAAATCCGGCGGTACGAAGACGGCATCGGGGCAGAGCCGCTCCGCGCGTACCGCCGGCATCGCCGAACGCACGCCGAACTTGCGGGCTTCATAACTGGCCGCGCACACCACCGAGCGCGTGCCGCGCCATGCAACGACGACAGGCCTGCCGCGCAGCGCGGGATCGTCGCGCTGTTCCACCGATGCGTAGAACGCATCCATGTCCACGTGGATGATCTTGCGTTGCCGGGCGCTGCTCACGCGGCGATTTTATGCCGCAGGTGGCGTGGTTTCAGCGCCAGAACACGATGCGATCAAAGCCGGGGTCGGGGCTGTCCTTCCATTTGTGGCTTTCCACCGGCGGGCGGGCGACGTGCAGTTCATGCCGGCCGGGCGGCAGGGCACGCACGTCGATCATCGCCAGCAGGGCCGGGCGGTCGGTACGGGCATCGCTGGAGATTTCGTAACGGATGCCTGTCTGCGGTTTGCCATCCAGCGTTACCGCATGCAGTGCGCCAACACAGGCCAGCAGGGCGTCGGCGTGCTTTGCTTCCAGCGTGGGGGCGGGTGTCTTGCAGGTGCGCATTGCGGGATTGTTGCGACGCGGGTTGTACGGTACCACCAGCCTCAGGTACGGGCCGGTGACCACCATGCCCTGCACGTAGGGGGTATTGCCGTCGCGTGCGGGATTGCGTTGGTCGTCGTAATGCGCCGGCATGATGCGGGCATTGTCGTTGTCCGGGAACAGGCCGTAGTTGCCGATCACGTCCGGTTTCTGGATCAGCGCGAACGACGCGCCGACCCCGCACAGTGACAGGAACATGATGCCGTAAGTGAGCGTCAGCATCCGCTGCTTGTCGTCGTTGGTCGTCAGCACGGACATGATGGCGTTGCTGTTGATGCCCATGCCAACGCGAGCTGACCATCTGAACACCGATTCGACCATCCGATGCACCCGGCTACCCGGCTGTAGCCTGGTACCGTACGTGCGATCGATGACGATGGCCGTCAGGAACGGAAGGATGGCCAGCACGAACAACACAGCAAACAGTTCCAGCGGCTTGAACTCGATGCCGAGCAGCGAGGCCAGCAGGTTCAATGCCAGCATGCTTCCGCAAAAGATGACACCAACCACGACGAACAGCGTGGCGATCATCACCCCGATGGCGAAGGTCACGCTGGCCCGGCTGTCGGCACGCTTGATGGCGGTCTTGATGCTGTTGTCGCGGCCACGCTCCACGCTGGACTGGATCGGCCCCATCTTCATCCTGTGCATGCGCACGCCATCCGGATACACCGCATGGATGCCGATCAGCGCGATCC
>NZ_JASGED010000096.1:0-15722 GCF_047606765.1 Thermomonas sp.
CAGCGGCTTGCGGTAATTCGCCTTCAGCTGGCGGCGCAGCGCGTGGAAGTAGTTGGCCGGCGTGGTAGGTTGCCGACCCGCATGTTGCGCTCCGCACAGAGCTGCAAATAGCGCTCGAGCCGCGCCGAGGAATGCTCCGGCCCCTGCCCTTCATAGCCATGCGGCAGCAGCATCACGAGGCCCGACATGCGGAGCCACTTCGTCTCGGCCGAAGCGATGAACTGGTCGATGACGACCTGCGCGCCGTTGGCGAAGTCACCGAACTGGCCTTCCCAGATGCACAGGGTGTTGGGGTCGGTGGTGGAGAAGCCGTATTCGTAGGCCATCACCGCTTCTTCGCTGAGCAGCGAATCGATGACCGCGACCTGTCCCGGCTTGTCGGTCAACTGACGCAGCGGCAGGTAGTAGTTGTCGGTCTTCTGGTCGTGCAGGATCGCGTGGCGGTGGGTGAAGGTGCCACGGCCCACGTCCTGGCCGACCAGACGCATGGCATGGCCTTCGTCGATCAGGGTGGCGTAGGCGAGGTTTTCGGCAAAGCCCCAGTCGCCGGGTATTTCGCCTGCGGCCATCTTGCGGCGGTCTTCATAGACCTTGGCCACGCGCGAATGCAGTTGCACCTCCGCCGGCACGTTGTTGATGCGTGCGGCCAGTGCCTTCAGCTTGTCCATGCCAACGGCGGTGCTGATGGCATCGGACAGCTTGCCGGCCAGCAGCTTCGGCCAGTCCACGTACAGGGCGCTGTCAGCCGGGGTCTTGCCGACTTCGGCCAGCTCGGTGGTGACTTCGCCCGATTCCAGCTTGTGGCGGTACGCCTCTGCCAGCGCGGCACCGGCACCTGCGGGGATCGTGCCCGCGGCTTCCAGCTGCTCGGCATACAGCTCGCGGGTGGTCTTGTGCTGGCGGATCACCTGGTACATCAGGGGCTGGGTGATCGAAGGCTCGTCGGCCTCGTTGTGGCCGTGGCGGCGATAGCAGACCAGATCGATGACCACGTCCTTCTTGAACTGCTGGCGGAAGTCGTAAGCCAGCTTGGCGACGAACACCACGGCCTCCGGGTTGTCGCCGTTCACGTGGAACACCGGCGCGCCGATCATCTTGGCCACGTCGGTGCAGTACAGGGTGGAGCGGGCGTCTTCCTTGTTGCTGGTGGTGAAGCCGACCTGGTTGTTGATGACCACATGCACCGTGCCGCCCACCGCGAAACCGCGTGCCTGCGACATCTGGAACAGTTCCATCACCACGCCTTGCCCGGCGAATGCGGCATCGCCGTGGATCAGGATCGGCAGCACCTTGGCGCGGGCGGTATCGCCACGGCGCTCCTGGCGCGAACGCACGCTGCCGGCAACCACCGGGTCAACGATTTCAAGATGCGAGGGGTTGAACGCCAGCGCCAGATGCACCGGGCCACCGGGGGTGGCGACGTCGGCGGAGAAGCCCATGTGGTATTTCACGTCGCCGGCATGCGCAAGCGCGTCGTGCTCGAACTTGCCTTCGAACTCGTCGAACAGCTTGCGCGGATTCTTGCCCAGCGTGTTGACCAGCACGTTCAGGCGGCCACGGTGGGCCATGCCGATCACGATGTCCTTGACGCCGTCGGTGCCTGCCCCGCGCACCACGGTGTCCAGCAGCGGGATCAGCGCGTCGCCGCCTTCCAGCGAGAAGCGCTTCTGGCCGACATACTTGGTGTGCAGGTAGCGTTCCAGCCCTTCGGCGGCGGTCAGGCGTTCCAGGATGCGGCGCTTGCTGGCATCGTCCAGCCCGTAACTCCCGGTGCTGGCTTCCAGCCGCTCGTACAACCAGCGGCGCTGCTCCACATCGGTGATGTGCATGAACTCCGCGCCGATCGGGCCGGCATACGCGGCCTTCAGCGTGGACAGGATGTTGCGCAGCTTCATCTGCGGCTTGCCGGCCAGGCCACCGGTGCTGAACTCGACGTCCAGGTCACGTTCGGCCAGCTTGTGGAAGGCCAGGTCGAGATCGGGCGGATTGACCGGCGGGGTCAATGCCAGCGGGTCGATGTGCGCGCCAAGATGCCCGCGCGAACGGTAGGCGGTAATCAGGCGACCCACGTTGCGTCCGCGCTCATCGTCGGTACCCGCGCCGCTGGCGACCATGCCGCGCGCGGCCTGTCTGCCGGCTTCGGCAATCTGTTCGATCACCGCGGAATGCGGGATGTCGCCGGCTTCGCGGCCGTCTTTACTACTTGAAACCAGGCCATCGAAATACTGACGCCAGCGGGCGTCGAGACTGTCTGGGGCGACCAGATACTGTTCGTAGAGATCCTCGATATACGCGCCATTGGCACCGAGTTGCGAGGTCTGGGCAAACTGCTTGAGGAGACTGTCCACCATGGCGTGGCTAGCGGCCTTGCGATAGGTCAATGGGGCCGTTGGACGGAGCCAGCCGGCGTGGTACCCGATGAATGGGCGTTGGAAAGCCGCAAAATTATAGCCTTGTCCCGCCTTGCGCGCTGCAGCAAGGGGCTTGGCCGATAGTCGAATGACGCGCCGAGTTCAGCCGTCATTCCTCCCCATCGCCGGTATCCAGCCGGTAGTGACCGGCTTCCAGCAGGGCGAACAGGGCATCGCGGCCCTTGGCCGACAGCGTGCCGTAGAGGTCGCCGGCGATGGTTTCGCTGGCAGCCAGCAGGCGCGCGTCCTTCACCGGCATCGCATGCACCAGCCCGCCCGCGTACAGGCGTGCGCCGCCGGCATGCGCGCGACGCCACGCCATCCGCGACCACGGGTGCCGCGCCAGCGACGCGCCTTGCGTGAGATCCCATTCCACTTCGATGCGCGGCGGCAGCGGGCCTTCGGCGGCAGGCTGCACCGCGCTGCGATAAGTCGTCGCGAAGCCGCCGAACCAGTCGCCGAAGCGGTCGGGATCGTCCATCTTCAATGCCTGCAATGCCGCCACCACCCGATGCAGGGCGTCGTCGTCGATTTCGTTGGCATCCTTCGGCGGTTGCAGGTCGGCATCGCCATAACGCAGCGCGTCCGGGGCGTCTGCGGCCAGCGTGTCCACGTAGTCGCCCAGCAGTTCCGCCACGCTCGGCGCGCGCATGCCCAGCGAGAAGGTCAGGCAGGGGTCTTCGGCCACGCCATGGTGCGGCACGCCGGGCGGCAGGTAGAGCATGTCGCCGGGTGCCAGCACCCAGTCGTGCGTGGGGTTGAACGCGCGCAGCAGCTTCAATTCCACATCATCGCGGAAGCCGAGTGGCGGATTGGGCAAAGCGTCGATCTGCCAGCGGCGATGACCCTTGGCCTGCAGCAGGAACACATCGTACTGATCGACATGCGCACCCACCGAGCCGCCGGTGGCGGCAAAGCTGATCATGATGTCGTCGATGCGCCAGCGCGGCAGGAAGCCGAAATGCCCGATCAGCGCGCGCACGTCGGCATCCCACTTGTCCATGTCCTGCACCAGCAGCGTCCAGTCATGGTCGGGCAGGCCGGGGAAGTCGGTTTCCGCGAACGGCCCGTGGCGCACCTTCCACGCATCACGCGCCTTGTCGTGCTGGATCAACCGCGCCAGCACGCCGTCCTCGCAGGCAAGCCCGGCAAGGTCTTCCGGTTCCAGCGGTGCCTCGTAGTTCGGGAACGCCTGCCGGATCAGCAGCGGCTTCTTCTGCCAGTAGTCGCGCAGGAACTGCGCCGGCGGCATGCCGAGGAACTGCTTCGCGGTGGCGTGGACTTCGATCATGTTTTTGTTCGTCATTCCGGGCTTTGCTCGTCATTCCGGCGAAAGCGGGAATCCAGCTCTTGAGAGGACAGCCAGAAGCTGGATTCCCGCTTTCGCCGGAATGACGGCATCTAGATTTCCTTGGCCAGCCGTTCCGCAAGGCCGATGTAACTGCCCGGCGTCATCGCCAGCAGGCGCTGTTTGTCTGCTTCCGGCAGGTCGAGGCTGGCGATGAACTCGCGCATCGAAGTCTCTGTAATGCCTTGCCCGCGCGTCAGCGCCTTCAACTGTTCGTAAGGATTGGGCAGGCCGTGGCGGCGCATCACCGTCTGCACG
Source organism: Thermomonas sp. (assembly GCF_047606765.1). Classification (GTDB taxonomy): domain Bacteria; phylum Pseudomonadota; class Gammaproteobacteria; order Xanthomonadales; family Xanthomonadaceae; genus Thermomonas. The sequence continues at coordinate 4,018 of NZ_JASGED010000096.1, forward strand.
GCTTCGGCCAGCACTTCCCATGCGGCGTCGAGGTCGGCAGCTAACCGCTGCGGATTGGCGGACAGCTTGCCAAGGCCGCGTAGCAGGGCGTCGAAGCCGATCAGCATGTGGCCGAAGGCGGTGCCGAGTGCGCGCAGCACGGTGGAGTCGGTGAGGTCGCGCTGCCAGCGCGACACCGGCAGCTTGATGGCGAAGTGTTCGAACAGCGCGCTGGCGATGCCGAAGTTGCCTTCGGCATTTTCGAAGTCGATGGGGTTGACCTTGTGCGGCATGGTGCTGCTGCCCACTTCGCCGGCCTTCACCGCCTGCCGGAAATAGCCCTGCGAGATGTAGCCCCACACGTCGCGGCAGAGGTCGATGGCGATGGTGTCGATGCGCTTGCAGGCGTCGCAGACTTCGGCGATGCCGTCGTGCGGTTCGATCTGTGTGGTGTACGGCTGCCAGTCCAGACCGAGGGATTCCACGAAGCGGCGCGAGAACGCCGGCCAGTCCACGTCCGGATAGGCGGCGACATGGGCGTTGTAATTGCCCACCGCGCCGTTGATCTTGCCGGGGTTGGGCAGCGCGGCCAGTGCTTCGCCTTGCCGGTTCAGGCGGGCGACGACGTTTGCCAGCTCCTTGCCCACCGTGGTCGGCGAGGCGGTCTGGCCGTGGGTGCGCGAGAGCATCGGCAGCGCGGCGTATTCGTGCGCCATCCCGCGCAGGGTTTCGATCAGGGCATCGAGCTTCGGCAGCACGACGTGCTGGCGCGCCTTGCTCAGCAGCAGCGCATAGGACAGGTTGTTGATGTCCTCGCTGGTGCAGGCGAAATGGACGAACTCCAGCGCCGGGCCGAGCTCGCCGTCATCTTTCAACTTTTCCTTGATGAAGTATTCGACCGCCTTCACGTCGTGGTTGGTAGTGCGCTCGATCTCCTTCACCCGCGCCGCGTCTTCCACGGTGAAGCCGGTGAACAGCGCGCGCAGGCGGGCGGTGGCGGCGGCGTTGAATGGCGACAGCTCCGGAATGCCGGGTTCGGCAGCCAGCGCCAGCAGCCATTCCACCTCCACCTTCACGCGGGCGCGAATCAGGCCGTATTCGGAAAAGATCGGGCGCAGGGCATCGACCTTGCCGGCGTAGCGGCCATCGAGCGGGGACAGGGCGGTGAGGGCGTCGGACATGGGGAGGTGGGGCGGAGAGTGGCAATCCGCTATTGTAGATGCGGAGCTTGCTCCGCATGGGAGTTTCACGAATCTGTTGTGCCGAGCAAGCTCGGCACCTACGGAGAATGACAGATGGCCAAACGCACGGGTTTCCGCATCGAACACGACAGCATGGGCGAGCTGAAAGTGTCCGCATCCGCGCTGTGGGGCGCGCAGACCCAGCGTGCGCTGGACAATTTCCACATCTCCGGGCGACCGATGCCGGAGGCTTTCGTGCGTGCGCTGGCGCTGGTCAAGGCCAGTGCCGCCGTGGTCAACGGGCATCTGAAAGTGCTGGACGGCGCGCGTGCCGAGGCCATCATCGAGGCCGCCACCGCGATCGCCGGTGGTGCGCATGCCGACCAGTTCCCCATCGACCGCTACCAGACCGGCTCCGGCACCTCCAGCAACATGAATGCCAACGAGGTGATCGCGCATGTGGCCGCGGCTGCGTCCGCGCTTTCGATCCATCCCAACGACCACGTCAACCTGGGCCAGAGCAGCAACGACGTGATCCCCACCGCGCTGCGGGTGATGGCGGTGATGGAGGCCAAGCGCGACCTGCTGCCGGCGCTGGCGCATCTGCGCAAGACCATCGACAAGCGCGGCAAGTCGCTGGGCAAGACGGTCAAGACCGGGCGCACGCATCTGATGGATGCGATGCCGCTGACCTTCGCGCAGGAGTTCGGCGCGTGGTCGGCGCAACTGGCATCCGCGCAGGCGCGGATCGAGGACAGCCTGAAGCGGGTGCGTCGCCTGCCCATTGGCGGCACTGCGATTGGCACCGGCATCAACGCGCATCCGAAGTTCGGCAAGGGCGTGGCGAAGGCGCTTTCAGCGGCCACCGGGGCGAAGTTCGAGCAGGCTGCCAACACCTTTGAAGGCTTGGCCGCGCACGATGATCTGGTCGAGCTGTCCGGCCAGCTCAATGCGCTGGCAGTGGCACTGATGAAGATCGGCAACGACCTGCGCTGGATGAACTCCGGCCCCTTGGCCGGGCTGGGCGAGATCGAACTGCCTGCGTTGCAGCCCGGCTCCTCGATCATGCCGGGCAAGGTCAACCCGGTGATTCCCGAAGCGCTGTGCATGGCCTGCGCGCAGGTGATGGGCCTGCATCATGCGATTTCCATCGCCGGGCAGACCGGCAACTTCCAGCTCAACGTGACGTTGCCGCTGATCGCTTGCGATATCGACGAGGCGATGCAGCTACTCGCATCCACCATGACTGCACTGGCCGACAAGGCCATCGCTGGCGTGCGCATCCGCGAAGGCAACGTGGCGGCGGCGCTGGATCGCAACCCGATCCTGGTCACAGCACTCAACCCGGTGATCGGCTACGAAAAGGCCGCGAAGATCGCCAAGCGCGCCTACGCCGAGAACCGCCCGGTGCTGGATGTTGCGCTGGAAGACAGCGGGCTGGACGAAAAAACGCTGCGGCGGTTGCTGAACCCCGCCGCGCTCACGCACGGCGGCATCGGCCATGGCTCAGCGGGCGGGGGCTGAGGCCTCGTCGTCCGCGCTGCCGCCGGTGACGGCCTGCACCGTTTCGCGGATGCCCTGGCGGATTCCGTTGCGGATTTCATTCCGGATCCGGTGGCGGTCGTCGTCGGTGACCGCCACGCCCTTGCTCTTGGCGTCCTTGCCGCAATCGTCCACGTCCTCCTGCGTCATCGTTGCGTAGGGCTTGAACTCGGGCAGGCTTTCGGCCAGCGCCTGTTGCGCGGTCAGCATGGCCGGCAGGTGTGCGCACAGCTTCAATGCGTCCGTTTCGAGTTTCTTGGCTTCGGCTTCGATCTTTTGTTCGAATGCCTTGCGTTCTTCCTCGCCGCCGAAGATCAACCCGGCCACGCCGCTCAGCGCGGTATCGGCGATGCCAACGCCCTTGCTGCCGATCGCCATGCCGGCTTCGGCGATGCCGATAATCTGGCCGCGATAGGCAAGCAACTGCTTGCGCTGTGCGTCGTTGATCGCCACGGCCTTGTCGTCGATCAGCAGGTCGCCCTGCGGGCTGATTTCGGCCTTGGGTCGGCCGTCATTTTCGAGCGAACGAATGCGGCGTCCATTGACCCTGACGTTGATTTCATTGAGCGAGATGTTCTCGGTTGCAAGTTCCTTGCGGGCTTCGTCCATCGCCTTGTTGACCTGTTCGGCGATGAAGCCGCCTTCCTTCCTTGTGGCGGTTTCGGCATCGCCGCGCTGCACGTTGCAGCCAAGCAGCGGAATGGTTGCCAGCAGTGCGATGGCGAGTGTGCGGGTGGTGTTCATCATCATCTCCGTTGGAATGCGGGAATCAGTTGTCGTCGCGCCAGCGGCGCAGGCGGATGGCGGCGAAGATCATCACGGCACCGGCAACGGCACCGATCCACAGCGTGGGGGTTGCCAGCAGGTGCGTGCCGGCCAGCAGCCCATCCAGGCCGAACAGCGCGTCCGCGTTGTTGCCCAGCCTTTCGAAGTGACCGCTGTCTGCATAGCCAAGCAGGTGACTGCCCGGCCATGCGCTGGCGAGCGAGCGGACGACGATGTGTTCCCAGAACCACGAAGAGCCACCTTCAGCCATGCGCAGCAGGCCGAACCACGACACCAGCATGCCCGCGCCAACCGGCAGCAGCAGTGCCCACAGGAAGGGCTTGCTCCTGGCCCAGACCGAGCACAGCATCAGCCAGCCGGCGGTGGGCAGCGCCCACAGCGCATAGGCAGGAAGCCATCCCAGCAGGCCGTTCGCCAGCCGCAGCGGGTCGAGCTGCGCCCAGTACAGGGTGAACGGATTGGCACCATTGATCGCCATGAAGAAACTCAGCACCAGCCCGAAGCCGAGCATGGTCGCGATGCTGAGAACGGCGGCGATGACCGGGGCGACCACCAGGCCCATGACCAGTTTCGACAGCACCGTGTCGCGGTCGGAAACCGGCAGCGACTTCCAGAACAGCACGCTGCGATCCTTGCGTTCGTCGTACAGGCAACCGAGGAAGTAGAAGAACACCACGAAGCCGAACACCATCACCGGCCACACCGATGACATCAGCGTCATCATGTTGATGCCTTCGTGCAGGTCGCGCAGATCGTCCGCCGATGCGTTGGCGAGGATGTTGCCCCAGTCGATTTCGGAAAGCCGCATCTGCTTGTCGTCGATGCGGATGGTTTGTCCGCCGTGGCGGGCCAGGAAGAACTGCCCGGTGCCACCGCCGATCAGGGTCAACAGCAGGGAGATGGCGCCTGCCACCAGCGGTGCCCAGAAGAAGCCGCCCTTGTGTTCCCAGAACTCGCGCTTGAGCAGCAGCTTGAACGTGTGGGTGGCGTGCGCCGGCGCGGGCTGCGCGCGCGGGGCGGGGGTGTCGATTTCCATCGCGGCGTTCATGCGTAGGTTCCTTTCATCGTGGCGACGAACAGGTCAGCCAATCCGGGGTTGCGGGTTTCGCCAAGCTGCGCCAGTTGTGCGGGGTCTGCGCCATCGAACAGCATCACGGTCTTGCCGAACGGCAGGGCGCGTTCGTCGATGGGATTGAGTGCGCGCGCGGCGTCCTGCTTGCCGGCATCGACCAGCACTTCGGTATAGCGGCTGCCGACGTCTTCCATCGACGCATCCAGCACCACCTTGCCGTCGCGGATGAACATCACGTCGGTGAGGATGTGTTCGATCTCCTCGACCTGATGGGTGGTGATGAGGATGGTTTTCTCCTCGTCGAAATAGTCTTCAAGCAAACGCTGGTAGAACTGCTTGCGGTAGAGGATGTCCAGGCCCAGCGTGGGTTCGTCCAGCACCAGCAGCTTGGCGTCGATGGCCATCACCAGCGCCAGGTGCAGCTGCACGATCATGCCCTTGGACATCTCGCGCACGCGCAGGTTGTCGGTCAGCTGCGTGCCCTGCAGGAAGCGCCGGCACTTGGCGGCATCGAAACGCGGATGCACGCCCTGCACGAATGCGATGGCCTCCTTGACCTTCATCCAGCGCGGCAGCACGGCCACGTCGGCGATGAAGCAGACATCGTTCATCAGTGCGTCGCGCTGGCTGCGCGGGTCCTTGCCCAGCACCGACAGCGACCCCTCGAACGGGATCAGGCCGAGGATGGCCTTCAGCGCAGTGGTCTTGCCTGCGCCATTGGGGCCGATCAGGCCAACGATACGACCGGCGGGGATGTCGAAAGCCGTGCCGTCCAGCGCCAGCTTGTTCTTGTAGGCCTTGCGCAGGCCACGTGCGGAAATCACGGGAGTGGTCATGGCGCGGCTCACTTCTTCGGGGTCATCAGTTCGCGCGGGTCAAGGCCAAGACGCTGGATGCGTTCCAGCACCTGCGGCCATTCCTCGCGCAGGAAACGCTCGCGTTCACTCGCCAGCAACCGCGTGGTTGCGCCTTCGGTTACGTACATGCCAAGTCCCCTGCGTTTTTCGACGAGTTGTTCGTCCGCGAGCTCCTGATAGGCGCGCGAGACGGTGATCGGGTTGAGCTGATATTCGGCGGCCACCTGGCGCACGGAGGGCAGGGCGTCGCCGGCCTTGAGAGCGCCGTCAAGCATCATCGCCACGACGCGCTCCTTGAGTTGGCGGTAGATCGGAGCGCCATCGCTCCATTGGATGTCGGTCATGGTCAGCCCCGGGGTGCGAAGGAGAAGAACGGCATCCGCAACGCATGGCGATGACGGGCCTGCCGGGCTTGCGGACTGCTGCCGCTGGTCGGGTAGGACGATGCGCCGCTTGTTGCCGGCGCGGTGCGCGCCGGGGCCACCAGCAGCAGGCCGGTGACCAGCAACGTGCCGCATGCAAGCACGGCCAGCAGTGGGGTGTGTCGGTCATGGCGCATGGTGTGCCTCTCGTTTGGGTGATCGGTGTTGTAGTTAACTATGACACTAAAATTGAGCAAGTCAAGCGCGGACGCCCCCAACTGATGGCATAGAGGGCAGTGCTGGCTGAATGCCCGCCGCAGGCCGGGATTGCCCGCATGCGTGCAGCCATCGACAATACGGGCCGATATCCGGAGATCGTCACGATGAAGTTGTCCCTGCGCGGGCTTGCCGCGCTGTTCGCCCTGCTGCTGGCTGCCGGCACCTTGCATGCACAGGCGCAGGCAGATGCCACTACCAGCGAACGCGACAAGATCGGCTACATGCTGGGCATGGACGTGGCGCGCTCGCTTGGCCCCGGGCTTGCAGACATCGATCTGGAGGCCTTCCGCCGCGCGGTGGAAAACGCACTGGCAGGCGGCAAGCCGCTGCTGGATGCCACCGAAGCCGGCCAGGCCAGCAAGCAGCTGATGGACAGCATTGCCGCGCGCAAGAACGGGCAGCCTGCGCCCGCGATTGATCGCGCCAGGATCGGCCTGCTGCTGGGCGGCAACGTCGGCCGTTCGCTGACCGACGTGCGCAGCGAGTTCGACGTGGCGATGCTGCTGCGCGCCCTGCAGGACGCCACCACGCCGGGCGCCGCGCGGATGCTGGACGATGCCGAAACCAGCCGCGTGCGCGCCGCGTTCTCGGCCCGCATTGCCAGCGTGAAGCAGGCCGCAAGGCAGGCCAAGGCGCAGCAGGCCACGCAGCAGGAGCAGGCCTTCCTCGAACAGAACAAGCAGGTCAAGGGCGTGTTCACCACCCCCAGCGGCTTGCAGTACATGGTGTTGAAGCAAGGCGACGGCGTGCGTCCAAGGCCCGGCCAGAGCGTGCGCGTGCATTACCTCGGCACGTTGCTGGACGGCACCAAGTTCGACAGTTCCTATGATCGCGGCGTGCCTGCCGAGTTCCGTCTGGATCAGGTGATCCGCGGCTGGACGGAAGGCGTGGGCATGATGCCGGTAGGTGCCAAGTACAAGTTCTGGATCCCGTCCGCGCTGGGTTATGGCGAGCAGGGCAACGGCGGCATCCCGCCCAATTCCACACTCGTCTTCGAAGTTGAACTGCTGGGCGTCGATTGAGTCCAACGCCTGCAACCCTCTGCCGCCTGCCTGTCGCGCGGGCTTACTTACATCTCCCTGGAGCCACGATCCCGATGAAGCCGTTTATCCGCGCCACCGCACTTGCCCTTGCCACCACTGTCGCGCTGGCCGCGTGTGAAAAGCCCGCGCAGAAGCCTGCGGGCGATGCCAAGACCACCGAGGCCGACAAGGCTGCGGACGGCAAGACCGCGTATCCGGGCCTGCCCACCGAGAAGGAGCAGGTCAGCTATGCCATCGGCATGGCGATGGGCAAGTCGCTGTCCGAGCCCGAGGTCAAGGACGAAGTGAACCTCGACACCGTGGTCAAGGCGCTGCGTGCGCAGGTGGACGGCGGCAAGCCGCTGCTCAACGAGGAACAGGCGCAGGAAATCATGCAGGCCTTCGGCCAGAAGATGCAGGCCAAGATGGTCGCCAAGGCGATGGCCGAAGCACAGGAAAACCAGAAGAAGGGCGACGCCTTCCTGGCGGAAAACGCCAAGAAGCCAGGCGTGAAGACCACCGCGTCCGGCCTGCAATACCAGGTGCTGACCGAAGGCAAGGGCGCCAAGCCCAAGGCCACCGATGGCGTGAAGGTGCATTACCAGGGCACCGTGCTGGATGGCAAGGAACCGTTCGACAGCTCCTACAAGCGCGGCGAGCCGGCGGTGATGCCGTTGCAGGGCGTGATCCCGGGCTGGGTCGAAGGCCTGCAGCTGATGCCGGTGGGCAGCAAGTACAAGTTCTGGATCCCGGCCAAGCTGGCCTATGGTGAGCAGGCACCGCCCACCATCGGCCCGAACCAGATGCTGATCTTCGAGGTCGAGCTGCTGGACATCGTCAAGCCGGGTGCCGGCAAATAAGCAGGCGTGACGATGCAGGGGCGTCATGCCCCTGCATCCCGCTGCGGATGAAGCTGCCTGCTGCCATGACCGATACCACGCTGGAACAACGCATCATCGATCTGGAAACGCGCCTCGCGTTTCAGGAACACGCATTGCAGGAACTCAGCGATGCACTGGCCGATGCACGCGCGGAGGAAACCCGCAACGCATTGATGCTGCATCGTGCGCTGGAAGACCTGCGGCAGTTGCGCAGCGCGATGGCGGCAAGCCCCGTGACCGGCGATGCCGCCAACGAGCCGCCGCCACCGCATTACTGAGTGGTTGAACACCGATGAGCGATTCCCTCCGCGACCAATTGCTTGGCCTGGGCTTCAAACCCGCGCCCAAGCCTGCGCCGCGCCCGAAGCACGACGCACCAAAGGCGAAAGCCGGGCAGGGCGGCAAGCCCGCGCACACCGGCAAGCCGCAGCCGCAGCACAAGCCGCAGCATCAGAAGGGCAAGTCACGCGAGGACATCGACCTTGCCAAGGCCTACGCCATCCGCGCGCAGAAGGAAAAGGACGAGCGCATCGAAGCCGAGCGGCTCAAGCAGGAAGAAGCCCGCAAGCGCCGTGAAGCCAAGGCTGCGCTTGCCGAGTTCCTCGCCGGAAAATCACTTAACGCCGCCGATGCCGACCACGTCCGCCATTTCGAATACGGCGGCAAGATCAAGCGCATCCACGTCACCGCCGAGCAGTTGAAAGCGCTCAATGCCGGCGAACTGGGCGTGGTGCAGATGGATGGCCGCTATCTGCTGGTCGATGCGGCAACACTTGCCGAAGCCGAAACGATCTTCGCGCAGGCCGTTGCCCTGAAGGTCGATCCCAATGCCCCGCGCGAGGACGACCCCTACGCCGACCCGCAATACCAGGTGCCCGACGACCTGACGTGGTGAACACGGGGCAAGCCCCGTGCTGCGACACAATCGGTTTTTGGTAGCAGCGGAGCTCTGAACATCACTCCGGGTCGTAATCCAGATTCGACGCAAGCCAGCGCTCCGCCTGTTGCAGGCTGACGTCCTTGCGGCGTGCGTAGTCCTCGACCTGTTCCTTCGATACCCGCCCGACCACGAAATACTGGCTGCGCGGGTGGCTGAAGTAGTAGCCGGACACCGCCGCCGTTGGCAGCATGGCGAAACTCTCGGTCAACTGCATGTCGGCGTTGCGTTCGGCGTCCAGCAGAGTGAACAGCGTGCGCTTCTCGCTGTGTTCGGGGCAGGCCGGATAACCGGGGGCGGGGCGGATGCCGAGGTACTGCTCGGCGATCAGCGCCTCGTTGTCCAGTGCCTCGTCCGCCGCATAGCCCCAGAACTCCTTGCGCACGCGCTGGTGCAGGCGTTCGGCCAGCGCCTCCGCCAGGCGGTCGGCCAGCGCCTTGAGCAGGATCGCGTTGTAGTCGTCATGGTCGGCCTCGAAACGGGCCACATGTGCGTCGATGCCGATGCCGGCGGTGACCGCGAACGCGCCGATCCAGTCCTGCTTGCCGCTGTCTTTCGGCGCGATGAAATCGGCAAGGCAGAAGTCGGGGCGTTCGACGGGCTTGTCCACCTGCTGGCGCAGGAAGTGCAGCCAGGCTTTCCCCTCTCCCTCCGGGAGAGGGGTAGGGGTGAGGGTTCGGGGTGCTGGCGATGTGCCGGATGACATTGCCGTACCCACATCCGCCCTTCGGGCACCTTCTCCCGGAGGGAGAGGGGAAATTTCCACATCATCGCCCACGCTGTTCGCCGGCCAGATGCCGAACACCGCCTTCGCGGTCAGCCATTTCTCAGCGACGATCCTGTCCAGCATCGCGCGGGCGTCGCGATACAACTCCGTGGCCTGCGTGCCGACGATCTCGTCGGTGAGGATCGCCGGGAACTTGCCGGCCAGCTCCCAGGCCTGGAAGAACGGCGTCCAGTCGATGCATTCGACCAGTTCGGCCAGCGGGTAATCGTCAAAAACGTGCAGGCCCGGCTGTTTCGGCGCGGGTGGGTCGTAGCTGGCCCAATCACCATCAAAACGTTGTGCGCGCGCCTTTTCAAGTGACACCAGCCGCTTGCCGTCGCCACGGTTGCGATGCCGCTGGCGCACGTCGGCATAGTCGGCGTCGTTGGCGGCCACGAAAGGCCCGCGCAGTTCCGGCGACACCAGCGACTGCGCCACGCCGACCGCGCGCGAGGCGTCCTTCACCCACACCGTGGGTGCCTTGTAGTGCGGGTCGATCTTCAGCGCGGTATGCGCGCGCGAGGTGGTGGCACCGCCGATCAGCAGCGGCGTGGTGAAGCCCTGCCGCTGCATCTCGCGGGCGACGTGGCTCATTTCCTCCAGCGACGGCGTGATGAGACCGGACAGGCCGATGATGTCGGCATTCACTTCGCGCGCGGTGTCCAGGATCTTCTGCGCAGGCACCATCACGCCAAGGTCGATCACCTCGAAGTTGTTGCAGGCCAGCACCACGCCCACGATGTTCTTGCCGATGTCGTGGACGTCGCCCTTGACCGTCGCCATCACGATCTTGCCGTTGTTCTTGCCAGCATCACCGGTGCGCAGCTTTTCCGCTTCGATGAAGGGCAGCAGCCATGCCACCGCCTTCTTCATGACGCGCGCCGACTTCACCACCTGCGGCAGGAACATCTTGCCCGCGCCGAACAGGTCGCCAACCACGTTCATACCATCCATCAGCGGGCCTTCGATCACGTCCAGCGGGCGCGTGGCCTGCAGGCGTGCTTCCTCGGTATCGGTTTCGACGTATTGGTCGATGCCGTGGACCAGCGCATGCGACAACCGCGCCGCCACCGGCTGTTGCCGCCATGCGATGTCTTCGGTTTTCTTCTCGCCCTTTTTCTTCTTGTAGTTGTCGGCGATTTCCAGCAGGCGCTCGGTGGCATCACTCCGACGATTCAGCACCACGTCTTCAACCCGTTCGCGCAGCACGGGATCGAGATCGTCGTAGATCGGCAGCGCGCCGGCATTGACGATGCCCATGTCCATGCCGGCCCTGATCGCGTGGTACAGGAACACCACGTGGATGGCCTGCCGCACCGGCTCGTTGCCACGGAAGCTGAAGCTGACGTTGGAGACGCCGCCGGAGATATGGCTATGCGGGAAGCGCCGGCGCAATTCGCGCGCGCCTTCGATGAAATCGACCGCGTAGTTGTCGTGTTCCTCGATGCCGGTGGCGATGGCGAAGCAATTGGGATCGAAGATGATGTCTTCCGGCGGGAAACCGATCTGTTCGGTCAGCAGCTTGTATGCGCGCGAGCAGATTTCGACCTTGCGCTGGGCGGTATCGGCCTGTCCCACTTCGTCGAAGGCCATCACCACCACCGCCGCGCCGTAGCGGCGCACCAGCTTGGCCTGCCGCAGGAACTCGGCTTCGCCTTCCTTCATCGAGATGGAATTGACGATGCCCTTGCCCTGCAGGCATTTCAGGCCGGCTTCGATCACCTCCCACTTGGAGGAATCGACCATCACCGGCACGCGGGCGATGTCCGGCTCGGCGGCGATCAGGTTGAGGAACTCGACCATCGCCTTCTTCGAGTCCAGCAGGCCTTCGTCCATGTTGACGTCGATGACCTGCGCGCCGTTTTCCACCTGCTGGCGGGCGACGACCACGGCTTCATCCAGCCGGCCTTCCAGGATCAGCTTCTTGAACTGCGCGCTGCCGGTGACGTTGGTCCGCTCGCCGACGTTGATGAAGTTCGACTCGGGCGTGATGGTCAGCGGTTCAAGGCCGCTGAGGCGGGTCTGGCGGGGAAGGGTGTTC
>NZ_JASGED010000097.1:0-11417 GCF_047606765.1 Thermomonas sp.
GTACCAGAACTGCGGCGAATGGATCGACTGCGTCTGCCGGTTGTACTGCACGTCGGCGTAGAGCTGGGTGTCGGGGCCGAAGTCGTAGCTCGCGCGCAGGCTGACGTTGCCCAGTTCGCTGCGCGTGGTGAGGATGCGGACGATGTTGGGCGAGCCGCAGTAGTTGAAGCCGGTGACGGGATCCACGACGGCCTGCATGCCGCCGCCCCACAGCTCCGACATGTTCGAACACTGCGGCGTGGCCGGGTCGAGGATCGGGAATTCGCCGGTGAACAGGTCCATCGCGTAGATGTGCAGGTCCGGCACGCCGCCGGCCGTGCGCGCGGTCAGCTTGCGCTGGTTGCTCCACACCGGCTCCTGCCGGCTGTATTGCGCACCCGCCATCAGGTGGAAATCGCCTCGGTTGAACGCGCCGATCGCGCTGAACGCGCGCTCCGCGCCACCGCCCTCGGTGTACACGCCGTAGCGCGCGGTGACCGTGGCGGCATCCACGTCCTTCTTCAATACGATGTTGACCACGCCGGCGATGGCGTCCGAACCGTACAGCGAGGATTGCGCGCCCGGCAGGATCTCGATGCGCTCGACCAGGTCGATCGGGATGCCGGTCAGGTTGGTGATGAGTTCGGAGGTGTCGGTGCCGCCTGCGATGGGCGAGAACGCCGGCATCGGCCTGCCGTCGATCAGGAACTTGGTGTAGCTGGGCGACAGGCCGAACAGGCTGACGGTCTTGGCACCCCATACGTCGCCGCTGCGCTGCGCGGTGTTCTGCACCGCGCCGGTGCTGAGGCTGGACTGCTGCAGGGCGTCGGCCACGTTGTTGAAGCCATGCGCCTTGATGTCCTCGGCGGTGATGACGACGACCGGGCTGGCGGTCTCGACCTGCGAGCGCGGGATCAGCGAGCCCAGCACGGTGACCTTCTCGATAACCGCCGGTGCCTCGTCGGCAGCCGGCGCATCGGATGCAGGCTCGCCGGCCTGCGCCTGATCTGCCCGCTTTGCCGCCGCTGGCGTGGCCGCGGCCTGCCTGCGCACCACCACGGTGCCGGCATCGCTGAAGAAGCCGGTGAAACCGGTGCCCTGCAGCAGGCGGCGCAGCGCCTGCTCCGGCGACATCCTGCCGCTGATGCCCTTGCTGCGCAGGCCTTCCAGGTTGGCACCCGCCGTCACCACCTGCACCCGCGCCTGCTGGCCGAAGGCGATCAGCGCGGTGGACAGGGGTTGCGCCTCGATGGCGAAGTCCGCCGTTGCCGCAGAAGCCGCCGATGGCGTCTGCGCGTGGAGTGTCGCGGCAGGCGCCAGAAGCGCGCCCGCCAGAACCAGTCGTATTGCCGAAGCCAGACAGCGTTGCATGGAACGATCCCCTTTGTTGTTTTCCGGTGGGCGTTTGCTGATACGGGCGCTTTTTGCCCGCGTTCTTGGAGCCTTGACGGGCAAGTGCCCGATTTTTGCAATGTCTCGGTGCCGGGATTGGAATGCGCGACTACTGCCGCGCCTGGTTCTCCGCCCCGGCATGCGCCACCAGCACCACGGCGTCCTTGCCGTCCACGACGCGCACCGGGAACACATGCGGCAGCGCGCCCAGCCAGCCGTCCAGATTGTCGAGCTGCACCGTGCCGGTGAACGACAGCGCGCCCACCGCCGTGTCCTCGATCCGCAACGGGCGCAGCCGGTAGCGGTTGATGGTGTTGACCACCGAAGCCAACGGCTCGTTGACGAACTCCAGCTGCAACGCGCGCCATGTTCCGACCCGTGCCGGATCGATGTTGCGTACTCGCATCCCGTGCGCATCCGGGTCATAGGCCACCTGCTGGCCGGCCACGGCCTCGATCGCTTCGGCATCGGCACCCTCGCCGCTGCCGGCGATGCGCACCCTGCCTTCGGCCACGTCGATGCGTACGCGCTCGCCATCGCGGCGCACGTTGAAGGCGGTGCCCACTGCACGCACCGACAGCCGCCCGCTGGACACCACGAACGGGCGCTGCGTGTCATGCGCGACCTGGAAGAAGGCTTCGCCCGCTTCCAGTTCGATGTCGCGCCGGTCGCGGCCAAAGCGCGCAACGATCACCGACGCACCGCCAAGCGCCACTTGCGAGCCATCGTCCAGGCGCAGCTCGCGGTTCTCGGCCACCTGGCTTGCGAAGCGTTGCTCCGCCACCGGTTCCGGCCTGAACAGCACACTGCCGGCCAGTGCCAGCACCAGCGCGGCGGCGGCTGCAAACCCGACCCAGTGCCGGCGCACGGGTGCTTTCGCGCGCGGCGCAAACTCCGCAGCCAGCGCGCTGCGTGCCGTGCCATCCAGCGTGCGCACCTGCGCAGCCAGTTCGGCCACGCGCCCGAACGCCTCGGCGTGGGCGGGGTCGGCGGCGCTCCATTCCAGCCACTGCCCGGTGACGGCATCGGCATCCTTGGCGGAGGCCTCGCGCAGGCGCAGCCACCATTGCGATGCCGCCAGCAGCAGCGGTTCGTCCGCAGGCCCGTGCATTGACGTATCCATGATTCAGTTCTCCTCCATGTCGATGCGCGCGCGGCAATGCGCCAGTGCGCGCGCAACGTGGTAACGCACCATCCGTTCGCTGAGCTTCATGTGCGCGGCGATCTCGTCGAATCCCCGGTTTTCGATGAAGTGCATGACAAAGGCGCGGCTGCATTTGGGCGGCAACTCGCGCAGCGCTTGCCTGAGCACGCGCAGACGCTCCGTGCCCAGCGCGAAGCGATCCGGTTGCGGTGTTTCCAACCACTGCTCGAACAGGTCCTGCACCGGTGCCTGCTTGCGCACCGTGCGTCCGCGCAGGCGGTCGATGGCAAGGTTGGTGGCGATCTGGAACAGGTAGGCGCGCAGGAAGCTCACCTGTTCCGGGTTTTCCAGCCGCAGCAGGCGCACGTAGGCTTCCTGCGCCACGTCCTGTGCTTCCGCCAGCGAATCCAGCTTGCTTTGCAGAAAGCCGATCAGCGCCGCGTTGTGCGCCTGGAACAACTCGGTCACGCGGCTTGCATGCGGCAGCGCATCGCCATCGACACCTGTATCGGCATCGTTGTCGCGTGGCGGCAGGTCGGATGGCGTCATCGGCCTGCGCTCCCGTGACCGCGTGATGGCGTACGCCGGGTGTTCATTTCGTCAGTTCCCGCCAGAGGAAGCTCAGGTACAGTGCGTCCATGTGCGCCTGCTGCCGGCTGTCCGCCGCGCCGCCGTGGCCACCTTCGGTGTTCTCGTAGTAGCGCACATCCTTTCCCGCATCCTCCATCTTCGCCGCCATCTTGCGCGCATGCCCCGGATGCACGCGATCGTCGCGGGTAGAACTGAGCAGCAGCGTTGGCGGGTAATCCTTCGCCGGATCGAACAGGTGATAGGGCGAGAAGGTCTTGATGAAGGCCCATTCCTCCGGCTTGTCCGGATCGCCGTATTCGGACATCCACGAAGCACCCGCCAGCAGCTTGCTGTAGCGGCGCATGTCCAGCAGCGGCACCTGGATCACCACCGCGCCGAACAGCTCCGGATATTGCGTGAGCATGTTGCCCATCAGCAGCCCGCCATTGCTGACTCCGGAAATGCCAAGCCGGCGCGGCGAGGTGATCTTGCGGGCGATCAGGTCCTGCGCGACTGCGGCAAAGTCTTCATAGGCCTTGTGCCGGTTCGCCTTCTGCGCGGCCTGGTGCCAGTGCGGCCCGTACTCGCCACCACCCCGGATATTGGCCACGGCATACGCGCCGCCGCCGCTTCCATCAGGCCCGTTCAGCCAGCCCTTGCCGATGCCGGCGTTGTAAGCGGGCGACTGCGAAATCCCGAAGCCGCCATAGCCGTACAGCAAGGTGGGCGAGGAACCATCAAAGGCGATGTCCTTCGGGCGGACGAGGAAGTACGGCACGCGGGTGCCGTCCTTCGACGTGGCAAAGTGCTGCTCCACCACGTGTTTCGAAGCATCGAAAAACGCCGGCAGTTGCTTCAGGGTTTCGAAGGTGTCCGCAGGCTTGCCGATCTCGGCCAGCTTCAGCGTGGTCGGGGTCAGATAGTTGTTCACGGTCAGCCAGACCGCATCCGAATCCGCGCTCACTGCCCTGACATTGACGGAAGCGATCTCCGGCACGCCCGGAAAAGCGCTGCGCACCCAGCCGTTTGCGGTCGGGGTGAAGATGCTCAGCCGGGTCTTCACGTCGTCGCGCACCTCCAGCACAAGGTGGTTGCGCGTGTGGGTCACGACCGCAAGCGAGGTGGTTTCGGTCGGCTCGAACAGCACCTCGAACCGGCGCGCACCGGCCAGGAAATCGTCGAGCTTCGCCGCCAGCAACGCCCCGCCCGGATAGGTGGTGCCGCCCACCGTCCACGGATCGCGCAGCCGCAGCAACAACCACTCGCGGCGCAGGCTCTTGGCGGCGGTGTCCGGCGCGTCGATCTTGTGCGCCTTGCCTGCGGCATCGAGCAGGTACAGCTCATTGTTGAAGAAGTCCAGGCTGCGGGAGATGAAGTCGCGCTCGAAGCCCGGCGTGTCGTCATGCGATGCGGACACGCCCATGTCTTCGGCGCGTGCCTCGAACACCACCTCCGCCGATGCCATCGGCGTGCCGCGCTTCCAGCGCTTGACGATGCGCGGATACCCCGCCGCGGTGAGCGAGCCTTCGCCAAAATCGGTGGACACATAGACCGTGTCGCGATCGATCCACGACAGCGCGCCCTTGGCCTCGGGCCGGAAGAAGCCGCCTTCCACCCACGTCTTCGTGGTCAGGTCGAACTCGCGGGTCACGTCGGCATCGGCACCGCCGCGCGAGAGCGCGATCAGGCAGCGCGTGTAGTCCGGGCGCAGGCAGTCGGCGTCGTGGAAGACCCAGTTCTCGCCCTCGGCCCGGTTCAGCGCGTCCAGATCAAGCACCGCTTCCCAGCGCGGCTGTGGCTTGCGGTATTCGTCCAGCGTGGTGCGCCGCCACAGCCCGCGCGGGTTCTCGCTGTCGCGCCAGAGGTCGTAATAGAAGTCGCCCAGCTTGACGACCTGCGGGATGCGCTCGCTGGAGTCGTAGATCGCCAGCAGGCTTGCTTCCAGCTGCTTGAACGCAGGCGTGGCCGCAAGCTCGGCTTCGGTCTTCGCGTTCTGCGCACGCACCCAGCCCAGCGCCTTCTCGCCGCCCACGTCCTCCAGCCACAGGTACGGATCGGACATGGCGTCCGTTTCACCCGCGCCGGCATGCAGGCTCGCAGCGATGCCGGCCAGCGCAAGCGCCAGGGCACAGGCCCGCCTCACGCTGCGCGGAAAGACAGGACGCTTCGCGTTGCGGATGCACGGCTGGGCGGGTTGGCGCATGGCGGATTCCTGGCAGGTCACGTACACCTTAGACGCACGAGGGGCGCAGGCTGGAAATGCCATCGGCATGCACTTGCGAACCGTGGCACCAGACCGCGGGAGCGCCTTCATCTGCCCCCGGCCGTCGGCTTCGGCCCGGCTCTTGCCACTGTAACCGTCCATTGCGACCGGCACGTGCGCCTGCTTCGGCCTACCCTGCATCGCGGGCGGGCGCGGGAACAATGCGAATGCACGGCACTCGGTTAGATTTGGTGCTCCCGCCATGCCACAACAGCGCCGACTTCCGCCATGACAACCGGCATCGAGATTTCCGAATTGCGCGACATGCAGGAAGCCGGGCTTGCTGCACGCTGGATTTTTGATGCGTGGGCGCGTTTCGAATCGGACGAAACGTGGCAGGCAAACCGCCGCGACATCGAACTGGCATTGAACCCGACAGTGCAGATGCCGAAATTCTTTGCCGCGCGGGTTGACGGGGAAGTGGCGGGGATTGCCAGCATCGTGCCGCACGACCTGCCGATCCGCCCAGCGCTGGGGCCGTGGCTGGCCAATGTCCTGGTGCAGCCGCAATGGCGCCGGCGCGGGATTGGCGGCAAATTGGTGCAATGCATGATGGACTACGCCCGGCCGATTGCACGGCCGCTGTACCTGTACACGTTTGATCGGGCGGACCTGTACCAGCGGCTGGGCTGGCAGGTGATGGAAGCAGACCGCTATCTGGGCCGGCCCATCACCATCATGCGGTTTCCTGCGGCGTGATCGCTTCCGCCGCGCGCGGATGCCGCAGGTGCCCTTCGCGCACGCCCACTCGGGAAGCTTTGGCGTTGCTCGTCATCCCCGCGAAGGCGGGGATCCATGGACGTTAACCCATTGAACATCAACGTCCTTGGACTCCCGCCTTCGCGGGAGTGACGGACAATCGCCATCTGTTCAGACCTTCCCTTGCGTGCGCGCACCGCTTTCCAGCAGCGCCAGCATTTGTTTCGAATAGCGATAGCCCTCGTTTTCCGGGGCCAGGAACTCGCGCATCACCGGGCTGCGGTTGTACAGGCCTTGCATGTAGAGCTCCCACACGTGGAAGGTCTCATCATCCAGCGCACGCCGGTGCAGGATGATGTTTTCCATGTGGTCGCAGATCAGTTCGTTGATGGCCAGGATCTTGCTGCGAAAGGGCTCATCCCCGGGGCAGGCGACGCCGTCGTAGAAGTACGGGCGGCACTCGGGATTCTCGATGAAGATCTGCAGGATGGTGCCGCTGACGCTGTAGATGTTCCAGCTGGTCTGGGTTTCCAGTGAATCCCGGTCGCTTTGCAGCTGGCTGCGGATCAGAAGGAAGCCGAGTGTGGTCACGATGGGGGAGGCCCAGGTGCCCAGCAGCATCCAGTGTTCGAGTGTCAACGCCATGCGGGGCAGCTCATTGCCGTGAAGGACGCGGAATCCTGCCTGAACTTCCACTGGCAGAAAAGGCAACGGCCCGGAGCGCTCCGGGCCGTTGCTTGTTGTGTGATGTCGAAACCGCTTACGCCGCGAACAGCGCCTTCATCTTCTTCAGCGCGTTGGCTTCGATCTGGCGGATGCGTTCGGCGGAAACGCCGTATTCGTCGGCCAGTTCCTGCAGGGTGATCTTGCTGTCGGCGTCCAGCCAGCGGCGCTTGATGATGTCGCGGCTGCGCTCATCCAGCCTGGCCATGCCGTCGCGCAGGATTTCCAGCTGGTCGGCTTCGCTGTCGGCGGATTCGTAGGCGGCGGCCGGGTCGGCCTCGTGGGCGACCAGATAGTTCACCGGCGCGGGCGGGGCGTGGTCGTCGTCGGCATCGTCCGGGGCATCGAACCCGATGTCGCGGCCCGACAGGCGCGATTCCATTTCCAGCACTTCGCGCTCGGACACGTTCAAGTCCTTCGCCACCGCGCTGACTTCCTCGGCGTTGAGCCAGCCCAGGCGGGTCTTGCTCTTGCGCAGGTTGAAGAACAGCTTGCGCTGCGCCTTGGTGGTGGCGACCTTCACGATGCGCCAATTCTTGATGATGAAGTCGTGCATCTCCGCACGAATCCAATGCACCGCGAAGCTGACAAGGCGCACGCCGACCGCCGGGTCGAAGCGCTTGACCGCCTTCATCAGGCCGATGTTGCCTTCCTGGATCAAATCGCCCAGCGGCAGGCCGTAGCCGCTGTAGCCACGGGCCACGTGTACCACGAAGCGCAGGTGCGACAGGATCAGCTCCTGCGCGGCGGCGATGTCGTTGTCCTCGCGCAGGCGATGGGCCAGCCGC
Organism: Thermomonas sp.; assembly: GCF_047606765.1. Lineage (GTDB taxonomy): Bacteria > Pseudomonadota > Gammaproteobacteria > Xanthomonadales > Xanthomonadaceae > Thermomonas. The sequence goes on from NZ_JASGED010000097.1 coordinate 7,559, forward strand.
TGCTCGTCCTCCACGGACAGCACCGGGATCTGGTGAACCGCACCGATATAGGCTTCCAGCGATCCGATGGTCGGGATCGGCAGGTTGTGGGCGACGAGTGCCTGGGACATCGAAACCTCTCTCATGCGGGCGAGTTTAGCAGTCACCATCTTTGACTGCTAACCGTGCCATTGGTTCACTCTTGTTCCATTCATGGAACGCCGGAGCGCCCCATCCCCATCAGGCCAGCGGCCTTTCAACCATCATCTGGGGACGGCGGCGGGCCGGGACAAGGGCCGGCGGGCGGGACGGGCGCTCAGCCGGCCAGATCGCCGCATTCGGGCATTGGCGGCAGTACCCCGCCGGCTACGGCCCTAGCGATGACGTAGTCGGCGGATTCGACCTCGATGCCGCTGCGCGCGTACCAGGCCGGGTCGTAGTAGCTGTGGGCATAGCGTTCGCCGCTGTCGCACAGGATGGTGACGATGGAGCCGCTGCGCCCGGCAGCACGCATCACCTGCGCGGCGCGCAGCACGCCGACGAAATTGGTGCCGGTGGAGCCACCCACGCGCCGGCCAAGCGCCGCACTGACATGGCGCATCGCCGCAAGGCTGAGGTCGTCCGGCACCCGCACCATCGCATCCACGCAGCTGGGGATGAAGCTGGGTTCCACCCGCGGCCTGCCGATGCCTTCGATGCGCGAGCCGTGGGCCAGCGCCATCGCCGGATCGGCGCAGCCGGCGCAGGCGTCGCGGTAGTAGTCGAAGAACACCGAAGTTTGCGGGTCGGCGCACAGCACGCGGGTGGGATGGCGGCGGTAGCGCACATAGCGGCCAAGGGTGGCGCTGGTGCCGCCGGTGCCGGCGCTGCACACGATCCACTCCGGCACCGGGTGCGGTTCTTCCGCCATCTGCCGGAAGATCGACTCGGCGATGTTGTTGTTCGCGCGCCAGTCCGTCGCGCGTTCGGCGTAGGTGAACTGATCCATGAAGTGGCCGCCGGTTTCCCGCGCAAGCCGCGCCGATTCGCTGTTGATCGAGCAGGCGCTTTCGACCAGATGGCAGCGCCCGCCCTGGAACTCGATGGCGGCGATCTTTTCCGGCGAGGTCGATGCCGGCATCACCGCGATGAAGGGCAGGCCCAGCAAGCGTGCGAAATAGGCTTCTGAAACGGCGGTGGAACCGCTGGAGGCTTCGATCACCGGCGCATCCGCGCGCAGCCAGCCATTCGCCAGTGCGTACAGGAACAGCGAGCGCGCCAGCCGATGCTTCAAGCTGCCGGTGGGGTGGCTGGATTCGTCCTTGAAATACAGGTCGATGCCGGGAAACCCCGGCAGCGCCATCGGGATCAGGTGGGTGTCGGCGGAGCGGTTGAAATCGGCCTCGATCTTCGCGATCGCGGCGGCGCTCCAGTCACGATGCACGGCGGCGGCATTCACGATTCAACTCCTGCGGGCAGCGCAACGGTCATCACAGCTGCAATGCTGCACCCGGCGGCAGCGACCAGTCCACCGGCGACTGCCCGTTGCGCACAAGATAGTCGTTGGCCTGCGAGAAATGCTTGCAACCAAGGAAGCCGCGATGCGCCGACAGCGGCGAGGGATGCGGCGCCTTCAACACGCGATGGCGGCGGGTGTCGATGACCGCGCCTTTCTTCTGCGCGTAGCTGCCCCAGAGCAGGAACACCAGATGTTCGCGCTCGCGGCCCAGCACATCGACCACATGGTCGGTGAAGCCTTCCCAGCCCTTGCCCTGATGCGCGCCGGGCGTACCCGCTTCCACCGTCAGCACGCTGTTGAGCAACAGCACGCCGCGCTGCGCCCACGGCAGCAGGCAGCCGTGGCCGGGGCGCTGGAAACCGATATCCTGCGCCAGTTCCTTGTAGATGTTGTCCAGCGACGGCGGCACCGGCACGCCCGGCAGCACCGAGAAACACAGGCCATGCGCCTGTCCCGGCCCGTGGTAGGGATCCTGCCCGAGGATGACGATCTTCACCGCATCGAACGGGGTGGCATCGAAGGCGGAAAAGATTTGCGCACCGGGCGGATAAATCGTTGCGCCTGCGGCCTTGCGCTGGCGCAGGAAGGCGGACAGCTGCTGCATGTCCTCGCGCGCGAACCAGTCGCCGACGCGGGCTTTCCACGTCGGTTCGATGCGGACGTCCGTCATGCCTTCGCAGCCTGCGCACCGGGGCATGCGCAAGTCGCTCCCCGATACTCGCTTGGTTGCGCACGCCCCGATGCACAGGCCTGCACTATCCTGCTCATGCGCGCTTCCCCGGCTCCGGCAATTTCGCCAGTCGCAACTGGAACAGCACCTTGGTGACCAGCAAGCGTTCCTCGATGGGTTTCAGCACCAGATCGTTCGCGCCTTCGCGCAGCAGCGCGGCCTGGTTGTCGCGATTGTCATCGCCCGTCATCACCAGCACCGGCAGGCGGCGCTTGCCGTAGCGGAACACGTCGCGCACCTGGTTGAGCAATTCGCGCCCGCTGAGGATGCCCTTCAGATAAACATCGGTGAGCAGCAGGTCGCAGCCAACATCGCCATCGCTGCGGCCCACGTATTTGTGCAGGTGTTCCAGCGCGTCCTCGGCGCTGATGACGTGCAGCACCTGCAGGTTCTGCCGTTCCAGCATGCGCCGGGTCGCCATCGCAACCACCTTGCTGTCCTCGACGTACAGCACGCGCGCGCCTTCGATCGGCGCGGGCTGCACATAGCCGCGAATGAAGGCCGCCAGCGCGCCGTGGCCGAGCGCCTTGTCGAAGTAGTCGGTGACATCCTCGGTGAAGGCGCGTGATTCCAGTGCTTCCTGCGCATTGCCGGAGACCACGATCACCGGCACGTAGGCCTGCGCCGCCGCTTCGCGCACGCTGCGCGCCAGCGCAAGGCCATCGCCATCGGGCAATACCAGTGCGGTGGTCACCAGATCAACCGCGCCTTCGGCGAGGATCGCGCGCGCCTCGGCGATGCCGGCGCAGCCGATCACCTCGGTACCGGGCAGTTCCTTCAACAAGGTGTCGCCGATCAGCTTGCGCACCAGCTTGCTGCCATCGACCACCATCACCCTTGGCGCGTCGCTGACCACATGGCGAAGCTCGTGCTGGGCTGCCATGTCAGTGTTCCACCGCGCGGTTCTGGCGCAGATGATGACCAACCGCGATACCCGCGCCCAGCCAGCCCAGCAGGCCGGCAGCGGCCAGCACGCAAAGCGCCGGCAGCGGTGCAAGCCCGTGCAGGGTGAACCCGCTGCCGTAGCCGGCGGCAAGTGCGGCCAGCGGCGCACGCAGCGCCATCCATGCCAGCGTCAGCACGCCCAGCGCCAGCGCGCCTGCGGCCAGCCCGTACCACACGCCGAGATAGAGGAAGGGACGACGCACGAAGCCATCGCTGGCACCCAGCAATTGCAGCACGCCGATTTCCTCGCGCCGCGACTGGATATCCATGCGTACGGTATTGCCGACCACCAGCAGCGCGCCAAGACCAAGCAGCACCGCCAGCACCAGCACCGCACGCGCGCCGAAGCCCAGCCATGCGTCCAACCGCTGCCGCCAGAGGGCATCGTGCTGCACGCGCTCGGCCTGCGGCATCGCCTTCAACGATGCCGCGAGCTGCGCTTCATCGCCCTTCGGCACCACCCGCAGCACGCTGGGCAGGGCCGCGCGCGCCGCGTCCTCGCCGAGTGCATCGATGGCGGCGGCGATGTCCTCGCGCCCGCGCAGGTCACGCAGCGCCTGTTCCGGCGTGACCAATGCAACCGAGGCCACGTCGCCGCGCGCGCGCAGGGTTTCAGCCAGCGCCTTCGCCGCCGAGGCATCGACATCGGCCTTCAAAAACACCGCGACCTCGCGGCTGGACTGCACTTCGCCACCCAGCCGCTGCAC
>NZ_JASGED010000098.1:0-20307 GCF_047606765.1 Thermomonas sp.
GGAAGGTCTGAACAAGCCGTCATTCCGGCGAAAGCCGGCCGCTTCTGACAAACGAATGTTTGTCCAATCTAGCTCTTTGGTAAGTCATTGAAAAAGCTGGATCCCGGCTTTCGCCGGGATGACGTTTCGGGAGTTATTCAGAGCTTCCATAACGCGAAAACCCCGCCGAGGCGGGGTTTTCATCGTTGCAGCCAAGTCGCGTGGTTCAGGCAGCGGTCTTCTTGACGGCCTTCTTCGCCACGGTCTTGCTTGCAGCCTTCTTCGCCACCGGCGCAGCGGCGGTGCCAGCGGCCTTGGTGGTCGCGTGCGAACGCGCGTTGCCGTAGCTGCTGTTGTAGCGCTTGCCCTTGGCGGTCCTGCGGTCGCCCTTGCCCATCGTGCTGCTCCTGAATCGATTCGTGAAAGTTAGTTCGCGCCGCGCGCGAGGGTGCGGATTCTAGCACGGGCCCGGGACTGGGCATTTCTCACCCCCTTGGTAAGGGGGTGGCCCCGCAGGGGCCGGGGGATCGCAAGCGCATAGCGGGGCCCAAAGTTCGCGCCGCGAACTTTGGGATTGATCAAGGCGCAGCCTGATCAATGCTGATGCGCGCAGCTGGCGTCATGCACGTGACCGTGGTTCAGCCGCAGGTTCACGACATGGGCCAGCCCAACCAGCGTGCCGCCAAAGGTCATCGCCACTGCATGCGGCACCGTGGATTCGTGCAGCGGCGGGTACAGCACGCCCACCCACAGCACCAGCAGGCCGGGCACCAGCAGGCCCAGCGCGCGCATGGCGCGGTGGCGGCGGTAGCTCCAGGCCAGCACCGCCAGCCCGAACAGGGTGGCAAACAGCACGAAGCCCTTCTCGATGCCCGGCGATGCCAGCACCGATACGCCCAGCGAAGGCAGCAGCGCGATCAGCACCGGCAGCAGCGCGCAGTGGATCGCACACAGCAGCGAGCCGGTGGCGCCGATGCGGTCGAGCAGGGAATGCGAACGCGGATTCGGTCTGGGCATGACTTCAGGCAGGGGACAGGGCGCGGTGTTGTTATGTTATAACATATTTCAACTTCCCCCCATAGCTTACTCGCATGCGCCAGTTGAATCCCGTTCTGCCCCGCGCCACCCTGGCCGTCGCACTTGCCCTGGCCCTGGGCCATGCACAGGCGCAATCCACCGACCCACAGCAGGCGGTGCCAGCCAGCGACACCCGCCATCCGGACGCCGACAACCACATCAAGGACATCCGCGGCCTGGTGGTGACCGCAAGCGCGCTGGGCGATACCGCCGACACCCTGAGCAAGCCCACCGACGTGCTGGCCGGCGCGCGCCTGGACGAGAACCGCGCCGCCAGCCTCGGCGAAACCATCGCCAGCGTGCCCGGCGTGCAGAGCTCCAACTTCGGCCCCGGCGTGGGCCGTCCGGTCATCCGCGGCATGGACGGCCCGCGCGTGGCGGTGCTGAGCGGCGGGCTGTCCAGCCAGGACGTGTCCACCGTCAGCCAGGACCACGCGCCCGCCGTCGAGCCCTTCCTCGCCGACCAGATCGAGGTGCTGAAAGGCCCGTCCACCCTGCTCTACGGCAGCGGCGCGATCGGCGGCGCGGTCAACGTGGTCGATGGCCGCATCCCCGAATACGCCATCGACGGCGGCATCAGCGGGCGCGCGGAAACCCGCTTCTTCGCTGGCGACCAGGGCGGCGAGACCAGCATGGCGCGCATCGATGGCGGCACCGACCGCTTCGCCCTGCACGCCGATGCGGTCTATCGCAACGCGCTGGACTACGACACGCCCGCAGGCAGGCAGGCCAATGCCTTCGTCGATACGCGCACAGGCGCGATCGGCGGTTCGCTGCTGGGCGACTGGGGCTACGTGGGCCTGTCGGCTTCGCGCTTCGAGGACGAATACGGCAACCCGGGTGAACCCGGCGACCTGGCCGCAGGCGAGCGCGGCGTGCATCTTTCGATGAAGCAGGATCATTACGAACTGAAGGGCGCGCTGCGCGACCTGTGGAGCGCGGGCAACGGCCTGCACTTCGCCGTGGGGCATACCGGCTACGACCACACCGAGTTCGAGGGCGACGAGCCCGGCACGGTGTTCCGCAAGAACGCCAACGAGGGCCGCATCGAAGCCACCTTCGGCCATGCCGGTGGCTGGCAGGGCGCGATTGGCGCGCAGGCATCCAGCAGCACCTTCGCCGCCATCGGCGAGGAAGCCTTCGTTCCCGAGACCAGCACCCGCGCGCAGGGCGTGTTCGGCGTGGCCCGGCGCGGTTTCGGCGATTTCCAGCTCGACTTCGGCGCGCGCATCGACAAGGTGAAGTCCAGCCCGGACGGCTTTGATGCCCGCAGCTTCAGCCCGCTGAGCCTGTCGCTGGCCGGCGGCTGGAAGCTGGACGAGCACTGGAAGCTGACCGCCAACTTCGACCACGCCGAACGCGCGCCGGTGGAGGAGGAGCTGTTCGCCGACGGCCCGCACATCGCCACCCTGGCCTACGAGATCGGCGACGCCGACCTGCGCAAGGAAGCGGCCAACCAGTTCGAGCTTGGCCTGCAATACCAGTCACAGCGGGTGGAGGCCAAGGTGTCCGCCTATTACAACCGCTTCCGGGATTTCATCTACATCGCCGACACCGGCGACAGCTGGTACTGGGACGAGGAGGACGACTACCTGCCGATCCGCCAGTGGCAGCAAAGCGACGCCACCTTCCGCGGGCTGGAAGGCGAAGCCACCTTCCACCTGGCCGAGAACGACAGCGGCGACTGGGACCTGCGCGTGTTCGGCGATACCGTGCGCGCCACGCTGAAAAACGGCGGCAACGTGCCGCGCATCGCGCCCGCGCGCCTGGGCGCGCAACTGCGCTGGCAGCACGCCGGCTGGCGCGCCTCACTCGGTGCCACCCGCACCAGCCGGCAGGACAAACTGGGCGAGAACGAAACGCCCACCGCCGGCTACACCCTGGTCGATGCCCATGCTTCCCGGCATTTCGATGCCGGCAACCTGAGCTGGGAGCTGTTCGCGGACGCCAGCAACCTGACCAACCAGATCGCCCGCGTGCATACCTCGTTCCTCAAGGACGCGGTGATGCTGCCGGGCCGCAGCGTGGGCTTTGGCGTGCGCCTGTTCTTCTAGGGAAGGTCTGAACAAGCCGTCATTCCGGCGAAAGCCGGCCGCTTCTGACAAACGAATGTTTGTCCAATCCAGCTGTTTGGTAAGTCACTGAAAAAAGCTGGATCCCGGCTTTCGCCGGGATGACGTTTCGAGAGTTGTTCAGAGCTTCCCTAGGGTGCCGTGCCGAGCAAGCTCGGCACCTACGACAAGTTACGCAGTCGCGTAGGTGCGGAGCTTGCTCCGCACACAACGCTACCCCGCGCACCTCGCGCACAGGCCATGCACTTCCAGTGTCTGCGCCTGCGGGGCAAAGCCCAGCGCGCGCGCGGCGGCATCCAGCGTGCCCACGATGCCGGCGTCTTCCAGTTCCGTCGCCGAATGGCAACGGTCGCAGATCAAGAACGGCACCGAATGCTGGGCCGCGTTCGGGTGGTGGCAGGCCACGAAGGCATTGACCGATTCCAGCTTGTGGATGAAGCCGTTGGCCAGCAGGAAGTCCAGCGCGCGATACACCGTGGGCGGCGCGGCAGCGCCCGCGCCTTCGCCGTCGCGCACCTTGTCCAGCAGGTCGTATGCCTTGATCGGCTTGCCGGCACCGGCCACCAGCCCCAGCACGCGCGCACGGATGTCGGTCAGGCGCAGGCCACGTTCATGGCAGGCACGCTCCACCGCCGCCACGAACGCGGCGGCGTCGTGGACGTGATGATGCGGGTCGGTGCAGGCGTGCGCGTTGCCCATGGCGGCGATTATGCGCTTGCCGAGATTTTCGCAAGTGCCGCATCAATCCGCGCCAGCGCTTCATCGCGCCCGCACAGGTACACCGTCCAGCCGATATCGGGGCTGACCTGCGTGCCGGTGATGGCAACGCGCATCGGCTGCGCGATCTTGCCCATGCCGATGCCCTGCGCCTCGGCGACGGCCTTCAATGCTTCGCCGATGGCCTCCGGCATCCATGTTTCAAGTGCCGCCAATCGCGCACGCGCATCGAGCAGTGGCGCTTTCGCCTCGGGTTTCAGATGCTTGGCAACGGCAGCTTCGTCGTACTGCGTGAGCGGGCCAAACCAGACCGCCGACTTTTCCGCCATTTCCTTCAGCGTCTGCGCGCGCTCGCGCAGCGCGACCACAAGCTCGGTGGGCTTCGGCCCCTTCGACAGGTCATAACCTGCCTGCTGCAGATGCCACACGAGATGCTTCGCGACGGCTTCGGGATCGTCCGACTTCAGGTACTGCTGGTTGAGCCAGCCCAGCTTGGCCGCATCCAGCCGCGAGGCCTTCGGGTTCACGTCGGCGAGATCAAACAGCGACTGCATTTGCGCGATGGAGAAAATCTCCTGATCGCCATGCGACCAGCCCAGCCGCACCAGATAGTTCAGCAACGCATGCGGCAGATAGCCGGCATCGCGGTACTGCATCACGTCCGCCGCACCGGTGCGCTTGGACAGCTTGGCACCCTGCTCGTCCAGGATCATCGGCAGGTGCGCGAAGTTCGGCACCTCCACGCCGAGGGCCTTGTAGATGTTGATCTGGCGCGGCGTGTTGTTGACGTGGTCGTCGCCGCGCACCACGTCAGAGATGCGCATGTCGATGTCATCCACCACCACCGCGAAGTTGTAGGTGGCGTAACCGTCGCTGCGGAAGATCACCAGATCGTCGAGTTCGCTGTTGGAAATCTCGATGCGGCCCTTGACCTTGTCGTCCCACGCCACCACGCCATCTTGCGGATTGCGGAAGCGGATCACGCGATTCGGATCATCACGCCAGCCGGCATTCGCATCGCGATACGCGCCGTTGTAGCGCGGCTTTTCGCCAGCAGCCATCGCGGCCTCGCGCATGGCGTCCAGTTCTTCCTTGGTCTCGTAGGCGTAATAGGCATGGCCGGAGGCGACCAGTTGCTCGGCGACTTCCTTGTAGCGGTCAAGCCGGTGGGTCTGGTAGATCGGGCCTTCGTCGTAATCCAGCCCCAGCCAGTCCATCGCTTCAAGAATGGCGTCGATCGCCGCCTGCGTGCTGCGCTCGCGGTCAGTGTCCTCGATGCGCAGGACGAACTGCCCGCCCTTGCGGCGCGCTTCCAGCCAGCAGTACAGCGCAGTGCGCGCACCGCCGATATGCAGGTAGCCGGTGGGAGACGGGGCGAAGCGGGTGCGGACGGTCATGAGGGGCATCGACGCGGGAAAGCGCGCATTTTAGCGCCCCTTGCCGCCTGACCTTGCAGGAGCGCCCCATGGGCGCGACATGGGTACGGGAAAAGCGTTCGCGGCAAAGTGCCGCTCCTGCAAGTGCTTGCTGTTTCCATCCCCCCTTGTGGGGGAAGGTGCCGAAGGCGGATGGGGCAACACACCGCAAAAACACCCTCACCCGGCTTCGCCACCCTCTCCCGCAAGCGGGAGAGGGGAAGGGATTGGGTTTACCCCACCGCGACGATCACGCACTGCATGGGTGGAATGAATCCCACCCTATGTCTGCCGGCATGCCGCCTTACCAGCCGAAGCCGTAACCCACGCCTGCCGAACGCTCATCGCCACTGAACGCGCCGCCGATGGTGAACGCGGCCTTGTCGCCAATCGCGCGCTGGTAGCCAACCGACAACGCCGCCTTGCCGTTCTGCGCGCCCACACCCACCGCCACGCGGTTCACCGTGCGGATGCCCGCCGCGCTTGCCGCCATCTGCGACATCGCCGTCTGCATCGCGCCGCTGCGGTCGATGCGTGCATCGGTCTGGTGGAAACGCAGGTCGGTCTGCTGCTGGTACTGGGTGAAGCTGTCGTTCCACGCCGCGAACTTCTGGTCGGTATAGGCATTGGCCGAAGCCAGCGTCTGCGTGGCCTTGGTATCCGTGTACGTTTTCGATGCCGTCAGCGTGGCGGCATCGCCCGCATCGGCATGCGTGTTGGCGGACGCGAGGGTCGCGGCGTCGCCCGTTGCCATGTCGCTGCGGATCGCCGCTTCGCGGGTGTCGGTATAGCCATTGGCCGACGCCAGCGTCGCGGCATCGCCGGTGTCCGCATATTGCTGCGCTGCGCTGAGGGTTGCGGCATCGCCAGCGTCCATCTGGCCCTTGTTGACCGCATCCGTCGCATCCGCGCCATCGGCCACGTTCTTCATCTGTGTGCCACTGGCACCATCCAGCGTGGCCGTGGCATGGCTGGCATCGTCGTACTGCACGCCGTTGGCATTGCTGCTCATCCAGTTGTCGATGGCGGCAAGCGCCGCGCCCACATTGCCATAGCTCACGCCCTGGATGCTGTAGCTGGGAGGCGTGAACAGCGTCCCGTTCCAGCTTGCACCGCCACCGAAGGCGTTGGCGAACGGCGACAGGTTGACCGCGCTGCCGGCGATCACCGCATTCAACTGGCGCATGTTCACCGCGTCGGTGTCGTCGATGCCGTCGGCCAGATAGGAAATGCGGTTCATCTGTCCTCCGGCTGCGCCTACTGCGATGGTGTATTCCTGATCGGCCACCGCGCCAAAGCCAATCGCGGTGCTGTGCGCAGCGGCGGCATGCACGTTGACGCCAAAGGCAGCACTGTAATTGCCCGAGGCCCACACGCCCGCGCCCACGGTGACCGAATTCAATCCGGTGGCCCAGCTGGTTTCCGCGCCCACGTCGATCGCGCCGTCGCCGTCGGCGTCGTACCAGGCAGACAACGACACGCTACGGTCACCGACCACGTACCCGTAGCTGCCATAGGCGCTGCTGCTGTCGCCATCGACGCGGTTGTCGTAGCCATAGGCGCTGCTGATGTCGCCATAGACCGCATTGCGATAGCCAAACGCATTGCTGATGAAGCCGTCCGCCGTGTTCCCCGCGCCAAATGCGCTGCTGATGTCGCCATTGGCGCGGTTGCCCACGCCGACCGCGCTGGACTGGTCGCCGATGGCACCCACGCTGGCACCCAGGGCGACGGCGCTGATACCGGTGGCGTAGGCTGCTTCGCTGGAAGCATCGTTGATGCCGTTGCCGTCCAGATCCAGATCCATGTCGATGGCATTGTTGCCGTTGCGGTCATACAGCCCGGCCAGCACCAGACTGCCGGCACCTGTGGCATGTCCATGGGAACCGAACGCATTGCTGCTGTTGCCCGAGGCCACGTTGCCGTAGCCCACGGCATTGGCCTGGAAGCCCGCCGAGTTCTCATGGCCGACCGCAGTGCCGCGCAGCGCCGTCACCGTGTTGTGGTAGCCGAACGCGCTGGCTTCGGCTTGCAGCGTGCTGTTCCAGAAGCCGAACGCACTGCTGCGCGCGCCCTGCGCCGCGTTCTGCATGCCGAAGGCGTTGCTGCCTTCGTTCGCGGTGGCGTTGTCATAGCCGAACGCACTGCTGTTCTGGCCATTGGCCCTGTTCTGCATGCCCACGGCACTGCTGCGCGTGCCGGTTGCCGTGCCCGAGCCCAGCACCATGGCATGGTCGCCATCGGCCTTCGCCATTTCGGCGGCATCTTCGAAGCCGTCGTTGTTGCGGTCGTCCCAGATCGACAGCACCAGGCTGCCCTGGCCGTTGGCCTGCCCGAGGTAGCCAAAGGCGCTGCTGCGGTCGCCGATGGCGCGGTTGCGGTAACCGACGGCGGTGCTGCCAAAGCCACCGGCGCGGTTGTCATAGCCGAAGGCGTTGCTCCAGTTGCCATAGGCCACATTGAACGCACCGAACGCACTGCTGACCACGCCGCTGGCGTTGTTGTTGTCGCCGAAGGCGCTGGCCTGCGGATGGCAGGTGGTGTTGTTCGCAAGCCCAACGCCATCGGCCAGGGTGGTGTTCTCGGAACCGAAATTGGTATTGCCTGCCGGCACCGTAGCGCCGTTCTCGTCCAGGCAGGCCGGATCGGCGGCCAGCGCCGGCATCGACAACGCGCCCAGCAGGGCCAGGCTCAGGATGGACAGGGCCGGCGCGCGCCGGCGGCGATTGGACTTGCGCATGATGTGTTCCCCTTGGTTGGTGGTCGCCGCGCGGAATGCGCGTCTAATCACCAATGCGCAAAAAGCCGGGCAATCCCGACATCGCCCAGCCACGCCCGCGATCCGGCTATGCTTGGGCAGTCCACCGTCCCTTTTCCCGATGGCCGAAACCTCCGTCACCCAATGGCTGTCCCGCGCGCAGGCCGGTGAATCCGACGCGCTGGGCCAGGCTTATGCGGCGGCCTATGCCGACCTGAAGCAGGCCGCGCACGCGCAACTGCGGCGCGGCAGCGGTGATCTGGACACCACCTCGCTGGTCAACGAGACCTGGCTGAAGCTGGCGCGCAGCGATGGCTTCCGGCCGGAGGATCGCCGCAGCCTGCTGGCCTTGTCGGCGCACGCGATGCGGCAGGTGCTGGTGGACGAAGCCCGTAGGCGGCATGCCGACAAGCGCGGCGGCGACATGCAGCAAGTCACCCTGCATACCGGCATCGCCATGCCGGATGCCGCCGTGGACGTGCTGCAACTGCACGACCTGCTGGAGACGCTGGCGCAGGCCGACCCGCGCGCGGCGGAAGGCGTTGAGCTGCGCTGTTTCGGCGGCTATACCGAAACGGAAATCGCCGACATTCAGGGCATCACCGAACGCACCGTGCAACGCGACTGGCGGCGCGCACGCGCCTGGCTGATGGCGCAACTGGCATGAGCAGCGGCGAACGCCTGCCCGAGGTATTGCGGCTGTTCGACGAAGCGCTGGAGCAACCCGCTGCATCGCGCGCCGCATGGCTGGCGCAGGCCTGCGCCGGCGACGCCGGGCTGCAACGCGAAGTGGAGGCGATGCTGGCCGCTGATGCCACCACCGCCTGCGACCCGTTGACGCCACGGCTGGCGGCGATGCGCGCGGATGCCGTCGATACCGCAACCGAGGCAGACCTGCCAATCGGCACCCGCATCGGCCCGTGGCAGGTACAGGGCGTGCTGGGTCGAGGTGGCATGGGCGCGGTGCATCGCGTTGCGCGCGTCGATGGCGATTACCAGCATGACGCCGCGCTCAAGCGCATCCGCATCGGGCTGGACAGCGTGCATGCGCGCGAACGCTTCCAGCGCGAGCGCCGCATCCTTGCACGGCTGCGGCATCCCGGCATTGCCGGGCTGATCGACGGCGGCATGGATGACACCGGCGCGCCATATTTCGTCATGACATTGGTCGATGGCGAGCGCATCGACCGCTGGTGCGACGCGCGCACGCTGGACGTGCCCGCGCGCATCCGGCTGCTGTTGCAGGTGCTGGACGCGGTGGCGTTCGCGCATCGGCAACTGGTGGTGCATCGCGACCTGAAGCCATCGAACATCGTGGTGGATGCCGATGGCCATGTCTTCCTGCTGGACTTCGGCATCGCCCGGTTGCTGGAAGAAGACGGCAGCGGCGGTACCCGCACCGGCGAACGCGCGTTCACGCCCGAATACGCATCTCCGGAGCAATTGCTTGGCGAACCCGTATCCACCGCCACCGATCTCTACCAGCTCGGCGTGCTGCTGTATGCACTGCTTGCGCAGGCGCATCCCTACGGCCTGACCGGAGACACGCCGCTGCGCGCACGGCTGGCACGCATGGATGGTGAGCCAGAGCCGCTGTGGCAGGCAGCGCAGAAATCCTCCATCGAGGATGCCGCCAAACGCGGCTCCACGCCCGCTGCACTGTCGAAGCAACTGCGCGGCGACCTGTCCGCCATCGCCCAGCGTTGCCTCAATGCAGACCCAGCGCAGCGCTACGGCAGCGCGGATGCGCTGCGTGACGACTTGCAGGCCTGGCTGGACGGCAAGCCTGTCTCCGCGCGCGCACCCACCTGGCGCTACCGTGCGGGGCGCTTCGTCCGTCGCAATGCGCTGGCCGTTGGTGCCGCCGCTGCGGTGGTGCTCGCGCTGTGCGCGGGGCTAGGCATCGCCCTGTGGCAGGCACGCGAAGCACGCTTGCAGGCGCAGCGCGCGGATGTGGTGAACGCCTATCTGGTCGATGTGTTCCGCAGCATCGACCCGGACGAAGGGCTGGGGCCGGATGCAAGCGTGCGGCAACTGATCGATGCGGGCGTGGCGCGGCTGGATCGCGGCGAACTGCACGGCCAGCCCGCTGCCGAGGGCAAGCTGCGCCTGACCCTGGCCGACAGCTACATCGCGCTGGGCGAATACGTCAGGGCCGACGCGGAACTGACGCGCGCGCTGGCGCTGCTGCCACCGTCGCAGGCCGACGACGTGCTGCAAGCGCGCCATCGCCGCGCAGAACTCATGCTGCTGCGCGAAGACCTGGACGCGATGGCGAAGCAACTGGACGCCAACGACGTCTGGCTGCGCGCGCATCAAAGCGAGGTGTCCGAACCTGAAGCCGCGCAGGCGCAGTTGCAGATGCTGCGCGCGCGCCGGCTGGCCTACCGCGAGGAGTACGATGCCGCCGAACCGCTGGCGCGCGACGCCTTGCAGCGCCTGCGCAAGCTGCATGGCGACGCCGACGCGAGGACGCGCGCGATGGAGATCGACTACATCGTGATGCTCCACGAAATGGGCCACCATGCCGATGCCGCCGCGCGCGGCCAGGCGCTGGTGGACGGCCTGCGCCGCGACAGGCCGGTGAACGAGTCCCGCCTCGCCACCGCCCTGCACAACCTGGCCGTGTACCAGAGCGCCGCCAGCCAGAACGAACAGGCCGTGGCCAACGAACGCGAGGCGCTGGCGATCCGCCGCCGCATCCTGCCCGCCGACCATCCCTTCATCGCAATCAGCACGGGCCAACTGGCGCAACTGCTGGAAGCCGCCGGCCACAACGGCGACGCCCTGCCGCTGCATGCCGAAGCCACCGCGATCTACCGCCGGCAACCGCCGGGGCAGGAACAAGGCCTGGGCCGCGAACTCAACAACTGGGGCGCGGCCTGCTACCAGCTGGGCGACATGGCCTGCGCCATCGACAAGATCGGCGACGCGGTGGCGACCTGGGCGAAGGTCATGCCCGCCGACGACACCCGCCTGCTCACCGCGCGCAGCAATCTTGCGGCGCTGTACAGCCGTGGTGGCCACCTGGGCGAAGGTGAAGCGCAATTGCGCGCAGTGGTACGGGCATTGGAAGCCAAGCAGGGCGCGGCCAACGCGGATGCAGTGACCGCACTGGCCGCAGCGCGCAACGAACTGGCCGACAACCTGCTCAACCAGGGCCGCGCCGCCAAGGCGCTGGCGCTATCGCGCGTGCGCTGGCAAGACCTGCAGGCCAACGGCGATCCCGACGAAGCGGCACCGAGTGCGCTGTCGATGCTGGCGCTGGCGGAACTCGCCAACGCATTGCCGGCACCGGCGCTGGAACATGCGCGCATGGCCGTGCAGCGCGCGCATGCGTCCTCACCCGGCAGCCACCGTGAAGCCTTCGCCCTGATGACGCTGGCGCGCGCGCAACTGGCATCCGGCGCTGCGGCCGATGCCGCAACATCCGCGCGTCAGGCGGTGGCGCTATTCGCCGCCGCATTGTCCACCGACCACCGCGATACCGGCCTGGCGCGAGGCGTGCTGGGCCGCGCCTTGCTCGCCAACGGCGAACACACGGAAGGCCGCAGGGAACTCGACGCTGCCATCGCCATCCTGTCGAAAAAAGCCCCATGGCTGCCGGAACTGGCGGAACTGCGCGCGATTCGATGATGTACACGCAAGCGCGGCCTACAATCCACGCATGACCACCCTGTTCGTCTCCGACCTGCACCTCGACCCGGAACGCCCGGAGATCACCGAATTGTTCGGGCGTTTCCTTGATGGCGAAGCGCGCGATGCCGACGCGCTCTACATCCTCGGCGACCTGTTCGAGGCATGGGTGGGCGATGACGACCCATCCGAAGCCGGCAGCTTTGTCGCAAGCAAGCTGCGCGCACTGGCCGATGCCGGCGTGCCGAGCTACTTCATTCGCGGCAACCGCGATTTCCTGCTCGGCCACGACTACGCACGGAGCGCCGGCATGACCCTGCTGCCCGACCCGGCGGTGGTGATGCTCTACGGCAAGCCCACGCTGATCCTGCACGGCGACCTGCTTTGCATGGACGATGCGGCCTACCAGCAGTTCCGCGCGCAAACCCGTGACCCGCAGTGGCAGGTGCAGTTCCTGTCGCAGCCGCTGGCGGCGCGGCTGGCGTTCGCCGCGCAGGCGCGTGCGGCCAGCAAGGCACGCTATGGCGAACTGGTGGCGAAAGGCATGGCGGAAACCATCGGCGACGTTGCGCCCGCCAGCGTGCGCGAATGGTTCCGGCGCTACGGCATCCACCAGATGATCCACGGCCACACGCATCGCCCCGCGATCCACGACGAAGGCGACGGCAATACCCGCATCGTGCTGGGCGACTGGTACGAGCAGGGTTCGGTGCTGCGGGTGGATGCCAGTGGCATGAAGTTGGAATCCCTGTAGGGGCAGGCCCCGTGCCTGCCCAAACCAAAACGGGCGACCACGACCACAAAGGGCGACCACGGGGGGTCGCCCCTACGGTTCCGTCAATGCGGCCAATTCGTCTTCGTCGAATCCTGCGGCCAACCGCGCTTCAAGATTGAACGGCCCGTGCAGGTAACTACCCGCGTATTCGCGCAGCAGTTCGCGGAAGCGCGTGCGCGGCTCCACGCCTGCACGTTCGCAATGCCAGCGGTACCAGCGGCTGCCGGCAGCGACATGCGCCACTTCCTCGCGCAGGATCACTTCAAGGATGTCGGCGGTGGCATCGTCGCCGAGCGAACGCAGTTTCACGATCATCCCCGGCGTGACATCCAGCCCGCGCGCTTCCAGCACGCGCGGCACCAGTGCCATTCGCGCAAGGCCATCGTGCGCGGTCTTTTCCGCCATCTCCCACAGGCCGTTGTGGGCATCGAAGTCGCCGTAGTCGTGGCTGAAATCACGCAGCCGCGCGCGCAGCATGTTGAAGTGGCGCGCTTCGTCGTTCGCCACCGATACCCAGTCTTCATAGAACGCATGCGGCATGCCGCGAAAGCGATAGACCGCATCCCATGCAAGATCAATCGCGTTGAACTCGATATGCGCGACGGCATGGATGAAGGCGGCGCGGCCTTCGTCCGTGCCAAAGCCACGACGCGGCAGGTCACGCGGATGCACCAGCTTCGGTTTCGCCGGGCGGCCCGGCAGGCGGATCGGTTCCGGCGGCGGCGCATCCTCGGGAATCACCAACTCACCGCGCGCAAAAGCGGTAGCCATCGCCAGCGTCAGCGCGGGCTTTTCATCCGGCGTGGCGGCGTCCAGGCAGGCGCGGGCGGCGGCAAACAATGAAGACATGCTCTGCTCTTGCCCGTCATTCCGGCGAAAGCCGGAATCCAGATTTTGTTTTTCCTGCTCGAATGCCAAGCGTGAAAAGCTGGATTCCGGCTTTCGCCGGAATGACGGGTATGGGGACTTTCGCGGGAATGACGAGCACAAAAACTCAAGACGCCCGCCGCTTCTTCTTCGCCTCATCCGAGCGCATCTGCTTGATGCGCTCGAAATACCCCGGCTCGATCCCGGTCACGTATTCGCCGCTGAAACAGGAGCTGTCGAACCTGCGACCAGGGAACTTCGGCCCGGCCACCGCCGCTTCCAGATCTGCCAGATCCTGATAGATCAGCCAGTCGCAGCCCAGCAGTTGCTCAATCTCCTGCTCGCTGCGCCCGTGCGCCACCAGTTCCTCGGCGGACGGCATGTCGATACCGTAGATGTTCGGATGCCGCACCGGCGGCGCGGCGCTGGCCAGATAGACCTTGCGCGCGCCGGCATCGCGCGCCATCTGCACGATCTGCTTCGACGTGGTGCCGCGCACGATGGAATCATCCACCAGCAACACCACCCGGTTGCGGAACTCCAGCGGAATCGGGTTGAGCTTGCGCTTCACCGACTTCGCGCGCTCGCCCTGCCCCGGCATGATGAAGGTGCGGCCCACGTAGCGGTTCTTGATGAAGCCCTCGCGGTACTTCACGCCCAGCACGTTCGCGATTTCAAGCGCGGCGTCGCGGCTGGTATCCGGGATCGGGATGATGGTGTCGATGTCATGATCGGGACGCAGGCGCAGAATCTTCTCGCCCAGCGTCACGCCCATGCGCATGCGCGCCTTGTGGACGGAGATGTTCTCGATCATCGAGTCCGGCCGCGCGAAATACACGTATTCGAAAATGCACGGCGCATGCGCCTGCTGCTGCGCGCACTGGCGCGCGAACAGTTCGCCGCGCGCAGTGATGACGATGCCCTCGCCCGGTTCCACGTCGCGCAGGCGTTCAAAGCCGAGAATGTCCAGCGCCACCGATTCGGACGCCACGATGTATTCATCGCCCCCTGCCGCCGCGCGCTTGCCCAGCACCAGCGGGCGGATGCCATGCGGGTCGCGGAAGGCGACCAGCCCAAGCCCCAGCACCGCGCAGACCACGGCATAACCGCCCTTGGCGCGGCGGTTCACGCCTTCCAGCGCGGTGAACACGGCATCGGGCGTCAGCGCCTTCTGCCGATCCAGCTCGTGCGCGAACACGTTGAGCAAGACTTCCGAATCCGACTCGGTATTGACGTTGCGGCGATCCTCTTCAAACACATCACGCCGCAGCGCATCGGTATTCACCAGATTGCCGTTGTGCGCCAGCGCGATGCCGAATGGCGAATTGACGTAGAACGGCTGCGCCTCGTCGCTGCCCTCGCTGCCGGCAGTCGGGTAGCGGCAATGGGCGATGCCAACGCGCCCGGTGAGCAGCGCCATCGCCTTCGCATCGAACACATCGCGCACCAACCCGTTGCCCTTGTGCAGGCGCAGCTTGCCGCCATCGGCGGTGGCGATGCCAGCAGCATCCTGCCCACGGTGCTGGAGGACGGTCAGGCCGTCATACAACTGGCCGGCGACTTCGCTCTGGCCGACGATTCCGACGATTCCGCACATGGCAAGGGTTCCTGATTGCGCTGCAGTTACGGGTGCGGACGCACCATGCCATCGACGCCGGCCTTCGCCTTCACCTGCGCCTTCAGCGCATCGGCTTCGGCGCGGGTCATGGCCGGCCCCACGCGCACGCGGGTCAGCGTGCCCTTGTCGGTGGGCGCGGTGTCGGTGAAGGCGTTGAACCCGGCGGCGCGCAGCTTGTCACGCAGCTTGCCGGCCTCGGCGGCGGACGCGAATGCACCCACCTGCACGGCAAACCCCGTGCGCGAGGTATCGGCGGGCTTGGCAGCCGGTGGCTCCGGCTTGGCCTGCGCCGGTTTTTCCACAGCGGGCTTCTTCGGTTCGGGCTTTACAATTTCAGGCTTCTTCGGCTCGGGCTTCGCGAGTTCGGGCTTCGGTTCCGGCTTGTTTTCCGGCTTCGCCTCGGGCTTGGGCACAGGCGCTGGTGCAACCGGCGCAGGCGCGGCAGGCGTTGCCGCATCGGCATCCAGCACCACCACCTTGGCAGCCACCTTGTCATTCAGTTCGACGGCACGCAGACGCGCGGATTCGGCCACCGCGCGGTCGGCAAACGGCCCGATGCGCACGCGCTGCTCTTCACGATAGCCCGGCAACCCGGCGGCTTTCAGCGCAGCGGCAACCTTGTCGGCATCGGCCACGCTCGCGTAGCGGCCAAAATCGACGACGTAATCGCCCGCCGCCACGGTCGGAAACATCGGCTCCGGCTTCGGCGCAGCTGCGCTCGGCTGCTCGGGCGCAGGGTCGGCCTGCGTGTCCGGCATGCCGGAAACCCCGCCAGCAGGCACTTCGGCGGGCATCACCAGCGGCAGGTCGCGGGTGACCATGCCGCCGTTTTCCTTCGGCTCATCCGGCACCTTGAGCGAGACATCGGACACGCCACTGTCCGGGGCCGGCCCCTTCACCAGCATGGGCAGGAAGATCACCGCAAGCGCGACCAGCACAGCCGCGCCCA
The DNA here is from genome assembly GCF_047606765.1 of Thermomonas sp. Taxonomy (GTDB): domain Bacteria; phylum Pseudomonadota; class Gammaproteobacteria; order Xanthomonadales; family Xanthomonadaceae; genus Thermomonas. The sequence goes on from NZ_JASGED010000098.1 coordinate 15,864, forward strand.
CAAGGCGCTGTTTCAGCGAGACATCCATCGGCATTTCCGTTCGTGGCGCGAAGCGGCGGGAGACGCGAATTATACCGATGCCGATGCCTAGCCAGCCGCCTCGTTCAGGCTGCGCAAGGCCTGCGCGGCAGTGTGGAAGGAGCCAAACACCAGCACCCGCCCATCCGGCGCGGCATCCAACAGCGCCGCATGCAGGGCGGCAGGTACATCAGCATGACGCACGCCCGCTGCCGCTGCCGTTCCCGCCAGCCGGGCGACGAAGGCATCCGCGTTTTCACCACGCGGCCCGGCATCGGCCAACCCGGCCAGGTGCCAGCCCTCCACCTCATCGGCCAGGGCTTCGACCACGCCCGCCGCATCCTTGTCGGCCAGCGCCGCATACACCGCCAGCGTGCGCCGCTTCGGCTGCGCACGCAGCCAGTCAGCCAGCGCGCGCGCGGCCTGCGGGTTGTGGCCCACGTCCACCAGCACGTCCACGCCATCGCGCCCGAAACGCTGCAAACGCCCCACCACGCCCGCTTCGGCCACGCCGCGCGCAAACGCATCAACGTCGATCGGCAGATCCAGCGCGCGTAGCGCGGCAATCGCACAGGCAGCGTTGCGCGTTTGCACCGATGCGGCCATCCCGCGCATCGGCATCGGCAATTCCATTTCGAAACCAACCTCGCGCCAGCGCCAATGCCCGGCATCGACGGGTTCCGCGAAAAAATCATTGGCGATCCGCCACGCCGGCGCACCGATGGCATAGGCATGCCGCAGCACACTGGCCGGCGGGTCATCATCGCCCAGCACCAATGGCTTGAACGCACGCGCGATGCCGGCCTTTTCGAAACCGATGGCTTCGATGTCGCTGCCCAGCCAATCCTGATGATCCAGATCGACGGTGGTGATGATGGCGGCATCGGCATCGACGATGTTCACCGCGTCCAGCCGCCCGCCCAGCCCGACTTCCAGCACCGCAAGATCAAGCGCCTCGCGCTGGAACAGCCAGAGCGCACACAGCGTGCCGTATTCGAAATAGGTCAACGGCGTGTCACCACGTGCGGCATCGACCGCCTCGAAACCCTCAACCAGCGCAGCATCGTCGGCATCGCGTCCATCGATGCGCACGCGCTCGTTGTAGCGGTGCAGATGCGGCGATGTATAAGCGCCCACGCGCAAGCCCTGCGCACGCGCAATCGCCTCGACGAAGGCCACGGTCGAACCCTTGCCATTGGTGCCGCCAATCACGATGGTGTTTTCCGCCGGCCTGCGCAGTTGCATGCGCCTTGCAACCTCGCGCACCCGCTCAAGCCCCATGTCGATGGACTTCGGGTGCTGGCGTTCGATGTGTTCCAGCCAGTCATCAAGCGTGTTATCAAGCGTGCGTTTCATGCGCATAGTGTAGTGGCCGCGATGCCGCCGCCCCGCTTGGCCGTATGATGCCGGCATGCGCATCCTGCTCACGTCCCTGATCGCCTGCTGCCTGCTGGCCGCCTGCGCCGGCACGCCGCCATCGCCTTCCAGCAGCGGCTCCACCTTCATTCTGGTGCGGCACGCGGAAAAGGACACCTCCATTCCGCGCGATCCGCCACTGACAGCAGAAGGCGTGGCCCGCGCCGAACGCCTCGCGGTGATGCTGGGCGATGTCGCACTGGACGCGATTTACAGCTCGCCCTACCAGCGCACCCTGCAAACCGCCGCGCCTACCGCACATGCACATGCGCTGCCGGTGCGCGAATACGACCCGGGCGATGCCACCGCCTTCGCCACGCGGCTGCGCGCCGAACACCCCACCGGCACGGTGCTGGTGGTCGGCCACAGCAACACCTTGCCGCCGCTGGCCCGCGCACTGTGCGGCTGCACCGTTGCCGACATGGATGAAGCCATCTACGGCATCCGCTACACCATTGATTTAAACGCGCAGGGCCGCGCCCGCCTGCGCGAATCGCGCGACTGATGCCGCAAGCCGCCGCCCTGCCCGACTGGGACGGCAACGTCGCCGCCGCCCGCGCCCTGCAAACCGAGCTAGCCGGGCAGGTCGTGCTGCGTGATGGCTACCCGAAACCACTGCGCACCATCGCCGGCTTCGACGTGGGTTTCGAGGATGCAGGTGCCATCACCCGCGCCGCCGCTGTCTTGCTGGATGCAGACACGCTTGCCGTCATCGACCAGCAAATCGCGCGCCTGCCCACGCGCATGCCCTACATCCCCGGCCTGCTCAGCTTCCGCGAACTGCCGGCGCTGCTGGCCGCACTGGCGATGCTGCAACACGCGCCCGACCTCGCCTTCATCGACGGCCACGGCATCGCCCATCCGCGCCGGTTCGGCATCGCCGCGCATTTCGGCGTCGCCAGTGGTTTGCCCAGCATCGGTGTCGCCAAACAGATACTCATCGGCCAGCCACGCATGGCCCTGCACGACATGCGCGGTGCGTTCACGCCACTACGCGACGGCAGCGAACAGATCGGCTGGCTGCTGCGCAGCAAACCCGGCTGCCTGCCGCTGGTCGTCTCGCCCGGCCACCGCGTGGCGATGCCGTCCGCACCGGAACTGGTGATGCGCTTCACCGGCCAATACCGCCTGCCCGAACCCACCCGCCTTGCCGACCGGCTGGCCTCACGCCGCGACCGCAACACGGCACGATGATGGCGTCGCGCTGCGTTCATGCGGCATCCTCCATCCTGCCCACACGTCCAACGGGAGCCAACACGATGCATCGCCTGCTCATCGTCACCGCCATGCTGGCCCTTGGCAGCGGCTGCGCCAGCGCCACCAATGACCCGACCACAAGCACACCCGCATCCCAACCGGCAACCGCCAGCATGCAAACGCCTGAAACACCCGCCAGCACTGCCGCCAGCAAGACGCTCACGCTCGACCTCGGCCAGCAGGCAACACTGGACGACGGCAGCAAGCTCACCTACGAGCGCCTGGTCGATGACTCGCGCTGCCCACCCGGCGTGCAATGCATCTGGGCCGGCAACGCGGAAATTGCGCTGCGCTGGAAGCCGAAATCCGGCGCAGCACAAACCCAGTCGCTGCACACCAGTTCGCGCGGTGGCCAGACCGAAGCCAGCTTCGGCCCATATCGCGTCCGCATCCAATCCCTCGCGCGCGGCATCGCCCCGAACGTCACGCTGGACATCACCACCACGCTCTGATCGGCATCATCGGTCAAGCGGACTGGTAACCCCATTCGGCCCGCGATTGAGCACGTGCGTGTAAATCTGCGTGGTCGCCACATCCTTGTGCCCCAGCAATTCCTGGATCGTGCGGATGTCATACCCCGCCTCCAGCAAATGCGTGGCGAAGGAATGCCGCAACGTGTGCGCCGTGGCCGGCTTGTCGATGCCGGCAGCAACACGCGCCCGCTTGATCGCGCGCGCCAATACCGATTCGTCAAAATGATGGCGGCGCTCCCTGTCGTCGCGCGGATCCACCGAGCGCCGCAAGGCCGGGAACACGTATTGCCAGCCGAACTCGCGGCCCGCCCCCCGGTATTTCCTGGCCAGCGCATTCGGCAGCCAGACCTCTCCGAAGCCGGCATCCAGGTCGGCCATGTGCAAGGCGCGGGCGCGCTCGATCTCCATGCGCAGCGGTGCCGCCAGCGCCTGCGGCAGCATGGTGCGGCGATCCTTCGCCCCCTTGCCGTCGCGCACCACGATTTCCCCGCGCTCGAGATCCACATCCTTCACCCGCAGCCGCACGCCCTCAAGCAAGCGCATGCCGGTGCCGTACAACAGGCGGGCCAGCAATGCCGACCGACCCTCCATCTGCGCCAACAGGCGCAGCACCTCCGCCCGCGAAAGCACCACCGGCAACCGCCGTGAACGCCGCGCCCGTGTGACCGACTCCATCCACGGCAAGTCCACGCCCAGCACCTGCCGATACAGGAACAACAATGCCGACAATGCCTGGTTCTGCGTACTGGCCGCCACATGCCCCTGCACCGCCAGCCCCGACAGGAACGCCTCCACCTCCGCGCCTCCCAGCGTGCGCGGATGCCTGCGCCCGTTTTCCTCGACGAATCGGCGAATCCAGGCCAGATACGCCTGCTCCGTGCGCAGGCTGTAATGGTTCACCCGCAGGCAACGGCGAACCTCCTCCATCAAACCCACCCGCCGCACCCTGCCGTCGTCCATGCGGAGTTCGCCGGGGTAGCTAATGACGCGATAAGACATATGCAGGCGCTCAATGCGAGATACACTGCATCGTCGCGCCCGTCTCCCCATCTGTCTGTCGCGCAAGTCCTTGTCCAGCGGTAGGATTTTGCCTTGACTCGGCGTCACCGAAAGGACGACTATCGCGTCCATACATCCCCTTCGGGGATCTACTAGGCGTTAGGCCAACAAGAGCAGCACTCCTGCACGCTCAGCAAGGAACTTCGAATGAGAAGCACCTCTTGTGCAGCAACAATAGCGTTGCCATTAATTCTTCTTTGGCCGATTTCTGCCCACGCGCA
>NZ_JASGED010000099.1:0-2676 GCF_047606765.1 Thermomonas sp.
CGGCACCAACAGCTACAAGCGACTGGTGCCGGGCTTTGAAGCACCGGTGATGCTGGCCTACTCCGCGCGCAACCGCTCCGCGTCGTGCCGCATCCCGTGGGTGAGCAATCCGAAGGCGCGCCGCATCGAGATCCGCTTCCCCGACCCGACCCAGTCCGGTTACCTGACCTTCACCGCGCTGATGATGGCGGGCCTTGACGGCATCAAGAACCAGATCGACCCGGGTGCGCCCAGCGACAAGGATCTGTACGACCTGCCGCCGGAAGAAGAGAAGAACATCCCGCAGGTGTGTTCCAGCCTCGATCAGGCGCTGGAAGCCCTCGACAAGGACCGCGAGTTCCTCAAGGCCGGCGGCGTGATGAGCGACGACTTCATCGATGGCTACATCGCGCTGAAGATGCAGGAAGTCACCAAGTTCCGTGCGGCAACGCATCCACTCGAATACCAGATGTATTACGCGATCTAACAAAGCCGTCATCCCGGCGAAAGCCGGGATCCAGCTTTTCAATGTCCAACAAGGAGCTGGAAACGCAGACAGCCATCTGCGAAAAGATGCCGGCTTTCGCCGGAATGACGAAACGAACCATTGTCCGATGCGGTTTTTGTATCAGGGCGAAGCGGGCTGATCCTCGCTTCGCTCCCTCCCCGGCGAGGATCGGAAGGCCGGGAGGGCGTGCCGACGGGCGCGTCCCTTCCGGGCCTTTTTGAAGCGGGACGAGGGAGCGGATGCGGGCCATGCGTGGCGGGGCCACGCGCAAGGATGACAGGGGGACACAACGCGATCGAAGGATCGCAGCAGGCAGGACGAACAAGGCATGCCGTCCTGCATTGCAAGAGCACGAAGCACTGACCGGGGAGGGCTACCACTCATGAGGAGCCTGCGTCATGTCGTCTCACGACCGTTGCACACGTACCACCCACACCATCCGCCGCGCCGCGATGGCGCTTGCACTGGCCGGCATCGCTGCGGCCTCCACAGCGCATGCTGGCACCAGTGGCAGCGTCGCGGTCACCAGCGATTACCTGTTCCGTGGCGTTACCCAGACCAACAAGAAGCCGGCCCTGCAGGGCGGCGTGACCTGGACCGCTGACAGCGGGTTTTATGTCGGTGGCTGGGGCAGCAGCATCAGCTGGCTGTCCGATGCCGACCCGGCGGTTTCCAGCCAGGTCGAACTGGATGGCTTCGTCGGCTACAGCGGCAAGTTTGGCGAAAGCGATGTCGGCTTTGACGTCGGCGCGAACTACTACTGGTATCCCGGCAGCTATCCGTCCGGCTACAACAGCGCGAATACGCTGGAACTCTACGCCGGCGTCACCTACAAGGTTCTCAGCGCCAAGTACTGGCACTCCACCACCGATCTGTTCGGTATTCCGGACTCCGACGGCAGCGGCAATCTGGACGTGGCCGCCAACTGGGAGTTCACGCCGGGCTGGACGCTCAATGCCGCCGTCGGCAAGCAGTGGGTCAACCACTACAGCGCACTGGATTATTCGTTCTGGAAAGCCGGCGTGACCAAGAGCTTCGAGAGCGGCTTCAGCATCGCGGCCTCGTACAACGACACCGACATCGCCGGGGCGGATGACGCCTTCGTGGTGACGTTCTCCAAGTCGTTCTGATGGCGCGCATCCACCACACCACAGGAGGCGTTCAATGAAACTGATTACCGCCATCATCCGCCCGTTCAAGCTGGACGAGGTGCGCGAGGCGCTCGGCGAGGTCGGCGTGTCCGGCCTCACCGTCACCGAGGTCAAGGGCTTCGGTCGCCAGAAAGGCCATACCGAGTTGTATCGCGGTGCCGAATACGTCGTCGATTTCCTGCCCAAGCTCAAGATTGAAACAGCAGTCAGCGATGCGATGTTCGATGCCGCCATCGAGGCGATCACCAAGTCCGCCGGTACCGGCAAGGTCGGCGACGGCAAGGTGTTCGTCACCGCGCTGGATCAGGTGATCCGCATCCGCACCGGCGAGATCGGCGCCGACGCCCTCTGACCACCACACGGAGACTTCCCATGAAGATGCGTTTCATCCAAGGGTGGAAAACCCGGGCCCATGCGCTGGCACTGGCCGCGCTCTGCGGCATGGCCGCGCTTTCGGCACTGCCTGCATTCGCGCAGGATGCCGCCACGCCAGTTGCCGAAACCACGGAAGCCGCAGCTGCACCCGCAGATGCCGTGACCGAACCTGCCGCCGAACCCGCCGCCGCAGCGGTTGAACCGGCTGCCGCCGAAGCTGCACCAGCAGCGGAAGCAGAAGCACCCGCGCCCACCATCGATTCCGGTGATACCGCGTGGATGCTGACCAGCACCCTGCTGGTGATCCTGATGACCATCCCCGGCCTGGCCCTGTTCTATGGCGGTCTGGCGCGTTCCAAGAACGTGCTGAGCGTGCTGGCGCAGGTGCTGGTGATCTTCTCGCTCATCAGCGTGCTGTGGGCCGTTTATGGCTACTCGCTGGCCTTCATCGGCGCGGGCAAGTTCATCGGTTCGCTGGACAAGCTGTTCCTCAAGGGCGTCACGCCGGACAGCATCGGCGCGCTTGCCACGATCCCCGAGTACGCCTTCATCGCCTTCCAGGGCACGTTTGCGGCCATCACCACCGCGCTGATCGTCGGCTCCTTCGCCGAACGCATCAAGTTCAAGTCGGTGCTGCTGTTCTCGGTGCTGTGGTTCACCCTC
>NZ_JASGED010000100.1:0-26687 GCF_047606765.1 Thermomonas sp.
CCAATTCCGGCGGCGTGCTGCACGCACCGCAGACCTGGCTGGACATGGTGCGCCCCGGCATCCTGATGTACGGCGTGCTGCCCGATGCGGCGGCGCATCGCACGGTGGATGTGCGGCCCGCGCTGTCGCTGGTGTCGCAGGTGGTCTATTTCAAGGTGGTGAAGGCCGGGCATCCGGTGGGTTACGGCGCGACTTGGGCACCGGGCGCGGATACCCGCGTGGCGACGGTGCCGATCGGGTATGGCGATGGCTATCCGCGCGCGCTGTCCAATTGCGGCGAGGTGCTGATCCGTGGCCAGCGCTGGCCCATCGTGGGCCGCCTGTGCATGGATCAGTTCATGGTCGATCTTGGGCCGGATGGCACGGCCTATGTGGAGGACGACGTGGTGCTGATCGGCGAGCAGGGCAGGCAGGCGATTCGCGTCGAGGATGTGGCGCAGCGCGCAGGCACCATCGGCTACGAAATCCTGACCCGCCTCAACGAGCGCATCCCGCGCGAATACGTTGGCGGCATGCCAGCGCGTTGACCGCCCGCAAGCCGCCGTGATTCACTCGCTGCGAGACCGGGGAGGGCAGGCAGGGATGGCAACAGCGAAGCCGCGTGAACAAGCAAGCAGGCGCCCGAAGCGCGAACCGATGTCGCGCGTGGATACCGCGTGGCTGCGGATGGAGCGGCCCACCAACCCGATGATGATTACCGGGGTGATGATGTTCGCCGAGCCGATGACGCTGGCGCAGTTGCGCAAGGTCGTCCAGCAGCGCTTCCTGTCGTATGCGCGCTTCCGGCAGAAGCCGGTGATCGGCGCGACCGGCGCGCAGTGGGTGGAAGACGGCGACTTCGACCTGGACTGGCATGTGCGCCTGTCCGGATTGCCGGGCAAGCCCGGGCGTGCGTCCGAAAAACGCGCGCTGGAACGCTTCGTCAGCCAGCTTGCGTCCAGCCCGCTGGATTCCACCAAGCCGTTGTGGCAATTCCATCTGGTCGAGCGTTATCAGGGTGGCTCGGCCGTGGTGGTGCGCATCCATCACTGTTATGCAGACGGCATCGCGCTGGTGCAGGTGCTGCTGTCGCTGACCGATACCAGCCGCGAACCCTCCGGCAAATCCCGTCTGGACAAGGCCTGGCTGAAGCAGGAAGCTGCGCCGGTGGCCCGCCGCGTGGGTGCGGTGGACAAATACATGAAGCTCGGCGGCAAGGTGCTGGAGCAGGGCATGGCGATGGTGCAGGACCCCAGCCTTGCCACCTTGCTGGCGAAGGAGGGCGGCGAGATCGCCCGCGAGCTGGTCACTGCGCTGGCCCTGCCGGACGACCCGCCTTCATTGCTGCGTGGTCGGCTGGGCGTCAGCAAGCGGGTGGCATGGGCCGAACCGTTGAACCTTGAGGAAGTGAAGGCCGTCGGTCGCGCCTGCGGCTGCACGGTCAACGATGTGCTGATGGCGGCAGCGGCGGGCGCGCTGCGCGGCTACATGCTGGAGCGTGGCGAAAACCTCGACGGCATGACCCTGCGCGCCACCGTGCCGGTCAACCTGCGTCCGCTGGAGCATGCAAAGAAACTCGGCAACCACTTCGGCCTGGTGTTCCTGGAATTGCCGGTGGGCGAGGACAACCCGCTGCGCCGGCTGGAGCGCGTGGCCGATTGCATGAATCAGTTGAAGAGTTCACGCCAAGCCATTGTTGCCTATGGACTTTTGGCTGCATTAGGGCTGGCCCCGCCGCAGTTGCAGGAAGTGGCGCTGGAGATGTTCAGCCGCAAGGCCAGCGCGGTGGCGACCAATGTGCCGGGGCCGCAGCAGCCGCTGTACATGGCCGGCTGCGCCATGCGCGACATCATGTTCTGGGTGCCGCAGACCGGCTCGATCGGGCTGGGCCTGTCCATCCTCAGCTATGGCGGCAAGGTGCATTTCGGCCTGATTTCCGATGCCCGCCTGCTCCCCGACCCGGAAGGCGTGATCCGCCGCTTCGGTGCGGAGTTCGAAAAGCTGCTGTATCTGGCGCTGATGGGCAACTGGGATGACAGGCTGGATGCCGAGGCCGCATGCGCCTTGTTGGACGATGCGCCCGTGGAATCGGAAACCCAGGCTTAACGGCGGGCGGTTTCGTTCACATTGCGGCCATGCGTCCCCGCTTAGCCTAGTGCTTCGTATTCAGGATTGGCCTGAAGCGGACCAGACAGGAGTCCTTGCATGAACAACCAAACGCTCAAGCTCGGCATGCTGGCGGCCACGCTGGTCGCCTTCACCGCAGGCTGCGCCACCTACACCGGCCAGACCAATGACCCGAATGACCCCAACCGCACCAAGCGCGGCGCGCTGATCGGCGCGGCCATCGGCGCGGCAGCGGGCCTGCTCAGTGGCGACAGCGCGGTGGAACGTCGCCAGCACGCGATGGTCGGTGCCGGCATCGGCGCACTGGCCGGCGGCTCCATCGGTGCCTATCAGGATCGCCAGGAAGCCAAGCTGCGCCGCGAAACCGCAGGCACCGGCATCGACGTGACCCGCGATGGCGATGTCATCAAGCTCAACCTGCCGGACGGCGTGACCTTCGACTTCGCCAAGTATGAGTTGAAGCCGCAGTTCTACCCGGCACTGAACACCATCGCCAGCACGCTGAAGGAATACAACCAGACCATCGTCGAGATCAGCGGGCATACCGACAGCGTCGGCTCCGACGCCGCCAACCAGACCCTGTCCGAACGCCGCGCCAATGCCGTGTCCAGCTACCTGATCGGGCAGGGCGTGCAGCGCGAGCGCTTCGAAGTGGTGGGCATGGGCGAGCGCTACCCGGTTGCCAGCAACGACACCGACTCCGGCCGCGCCCTCAACCGCCGCGTCGAAATCCGCCTGCTGCCGTTGCAGGGCTGATCCACCCGCACGATGAAGCACCACGGGCCGCGCAAGCGGCCCGTTTCGTTTGCGGAAGAAAGAAAGAAAAACCCCGCATTTCTGCGGGGTTACGGGACTTCTTGGGACTGTATTGGACTGATATATGGTGGAGGTGGGCGGAATCGAACCGCCGTCCGAAGGCACTCCATGCCCGGCACTACATGCTTAGCGCGTTGTTCAGTCTCGGACGGCGGCAACACAACGTGCGAAGCACACCGCAATCCACACCCGCTGCGTTTCGGAGCCGGTTGGCGGGTCGCCGCCGGCACCTATCCCGTGATAATGACCCTACATCCACGAGCACGAGCACAAGTGGGTTCGGGGCTAGGCCTTAAGCGGCCAGAGCGTAGTTGTCGTCGTTGGCAACTATGAGTTTTGCAGCTGGATTAGCGAGGAAAGCTACCCCCTCGGCATGCGCCGTGCGATTTCGCGACCCCCGTCGAAGCCAGTACACCCCCGGGAAGTTGTCGATCTCACCGACCGGGCAAGTATAGGGTCGAAGCCGGCGCGAACAAGGGGCATGCCGCAATCACGCCGGGTTGGCTATCCTGCGTTCATGTCTTCCACCACTGATGCAACAGCACCCGCAACGACTGCCCGCCACTGGTGGCGCGGTGGCCATGTCGTGGCGCTGCTGGTGCTTGCGCTGTCGTTGCTGCTGGTGTTCCTGGCCTGGAGCCAGATGCGCAAGCGCGAGCTGGGGCTGGCCGAGGAACAATTCCGTGGCAGCGCGGGCCGGCAGGCGGCGCTGGTGCAGTTGCACCTGAACAACATCGAGCTGACCCTGCGCGGTGGCGCGTCACTGTTCACGGCGGTGGAGCAGCCCACGCCGCAGCACTGGCGCGGTTACGTGGATGGCCTGCAGTTGCAGTCGCGCTTTCCATCGCTGCTGGGGCTGGGCTATGCGATAAACGTGGATGCGCCAGGTCTGGCACGCCTGCAGGAGGAATGGCGCGATGCCGGTTACGGGCTGCTGCAACTGCGTCCGCACGGGCAACGCGAGCGTTACGGGCCAATCCTGTACATGGCGCCGGAGACGCAGCTCAACCTCGGTGCGCGCGGCTTCGACATGTATTCGGAGCCTGTGCGCAGGCAGGCGATGCAGGCGGCGATGGACAGCGGCGAACCGCGGCTCAGTGCCAGCCTGGTGCTGATGCGCGATGCCAGCCATCCCATGCAATCGCTGGTGTTCTACACCCCGGTGTATGCCGGGCCGGTCGCCGCCAACGTGCAGGCGCGGCGTGCGGCAATGCGCGGCTGGGTATTTGCGCCGTTCCGCATCGACACCATGCTGGATGGCGCGTTGCAGACCGCGCCCATGCGCCTGCCGCTGCGGCTGGTGGATGTGACATCGGGGAATCCTGTCGTGCTGTATCAGGATGCCGGCGTCGATGCCGAACATGCCTTCACCCACAGTCTGACCCGGCCGATGTACGGGCGACAGTGGCGCTTCGAGTTCCACTCCGGCCCGCACGATGCCGCCGCACCGCAACTGGCGGCGCTGGACAGCCTGTTGTACGCCGGCATCGCCACGTCTTTGTTGTTGTTCGCGCTGGTATGGAGCCTTGCCTCCGTCGAATCGCGCGCGCGCCGTCTTGCTGCGCGGATGACCGACAGCTACCGCCTCAGCGAACAGCGCTTCCGCAGCGCGATCCACTTTTCCGCCATTGGCAAGGCGCTGCTGGATTCGCATGGCAACATCGTTGAATGCAATCCGGCGCTGGCAAAAATCGTGGGCCGCGATGCCGAAGCATTGGCAGGGCAAATGTTCGATGGCCTGCTGGACGATGGCGACACCGCTGCGGATGATGCGCAAGCTGAGGAGGGCGGCGTGACCCGCCAAACCCGCAGCCTGCGACGCAGCGATGGCGAAACACGCCATGTGCAACTCACCTACGCACCGGTGCCGCACGAACCCGGCATCGACCTCGCCCGGCTGGTGCAGGTTGAAGACGTCACCGAACGCCTTCGCGCGGAAGCCGACGTGCTGGCGCTGAACCGCACGCTGGAGGCGCGTGTCGCGGCCCGCACCCGTGAACTCAGTGAGGCCAACCGTGCATTGGAAGCCTTCGCCTACAGCGTCTCGCACGACCTGCGTGCGCCGCTGCGCGGGATCGAGGGTTTCAGCCGCCTGTTGAGCGAGCAACACGCTGCACAACTGGATGACACCGGGCGCGATTATCTGGATCGCGTGCGGCGCGGCACCGCGCGCATGGGCGACCTGATCGAGGCCTTGCTCACGCTGGCGCGGATCGGACGCAGCGAGCCACAGCTGGATGACATCAACCTGACCGAACTGGCCGAAGAGGTTGCGGCAGGACTTGCCGATGCCGATCCGCAGCGCCGGGTGCAGGTGTCGATTGCTGCCGACATGCAGGCGCAGGGCGACCGTGCGCTGCTGCGCAACCTGCTGGAGAACCTGATGGGCAATGCGTGGAAGTTCACCCGCGACCGTGCGGACGCGCGGATCGAGGTCGGCCAGTCACGCGATGACGAAGGCCACCTCTGGTTCCACGTTGCCGACAACGGTGCCGGCTTCGATCCGGATTACGCCGGCAAGCTGTTCAAGCCGTTCCAGCGACTGCACAGCCAGGAGGATTTCCCCGGCCACGGCATCGGGCTGGCGTCGGTCAAACGCATCGTGGAGCGCCATGGCGGCGAAATCCGCGCCGAAGGCAGCCCGGGGCAGGGCGCGACGTTCCGCTTCACGCTGGGTGCTGTGGCGGGCGAAGACGCCTAGGAATCGTTCGATCCCGTTCGTCATTCCGGTGAAAGCCAGAATCCCGAAATTGGCCCGTCATCCCGGCGAAAGCCGGGATCCAGCTTTCAAGTCTGCGATGTGGCTGAAAAAACTGGATTCCGGCTTTCGCCGGAATGACGAGCAAGAGCAGCAGCCTCACGCATCGCGGTTGTGCCTGCGCATCACCCGCTGCTTTTCGCGGTTCCAGTCACGCTCCTTGCTGGCCTCGCGCTTGTCATGGCTCTGCTTGCCTTTCGCCAGCGCCAGTTCCACCTTGACCCTGCTGCCTTTCCAGTACAGCGCGGTCGGTACCAATGTGTAGCCGTCGCGCTGCACGCGCCCGATCAGCACGTCGATCTCGCGCCGGTGCATCAGCAGCTTGCGCGTGCGGCGATCATTGGCGATCACATGCGTCGAGGCCTGGATCAGCGGCGTGATCTGCGCGCCGATCAGGAACAGCTCGCCTTCCAGCACCACCGCGTAGGCATCGCCGATGTTGGCGCGGCCCGCGCGGATCGCCTTCAGTTCCCAGCCCTGCAGCGACAGGCCAGCCTCGAACTTCTGTTCGAAGCTGTATTCATGGCGCGCCCGCTTGTTCAGCGCGATGTTGCCGCCGCCGTTTGGCTTATCCTTGCCGGTCTTCTTGCTCATCCCGCCATTCTCGCCGATCCGGCCACGCAACGGCACGGACACAGCCACACGGAGCCTTGATGCCGGTCATCCAGCGCAGCGCACTGGTCGAACACGCCGCCCTGCGGATGTTCGCGCTGGTCAACGACATCGCCGCCTATCCACGCCGTTTCGACTGGTGCCGCGAGGCGCAGGTGCTGGAGCAGGACGCGGCGCGGGTGCTGGCGCGGCTTGACCTCGGTATCGGCGGCTTGCATACGTGGTTCACCACGGAAAACCTGCTGGTGCCGCCGCATCACATCGACATGCAGCTGCGCGACGGCCCGTTCCGCCATCTGCACGGGCGCTGGGAGTTTCATGCGCTGGACGAATCCGCCTGCAAGGTCACCCTGCGGCTGGACTTCGAACCGCAGAACAGGCTGCTGGGGCCGGCGCTGTCGATGGGCATGCAGGGACTGGCCGACCGCATGGTGGACGACTTCGTGCGCGAGGCGGACAGGGGCGGCTGATGCGGGTGGAACTGGTGCGCGCATGGGCCCGGCGCTTCGAGGCGGTCACGGTCGAAGTGGAAACGGGTGCCCGCATTGGCGATGCGCTGGCGGCAGCGGGCTGGGCGCTGGAGGGCGAATTCACCGGCCTTGCGATATTCGGCGTGGCCGCAAGCGAAGCCACGCCATTGTATGAGGGCGACCGCATCGAACTGCTCAGGCCACTGGAGATCGACCCCAAGCAGGCGCGCCGGCTGCGCGCCGAGCGCGTGAAATCAACCTAGCGCTGGCTCAGCGGCCACCCTTCTTCTTGTCCTTGGCCAGGTTCGGGCCAAACAGGCGCACCGAGTTCTTGGCCAGTTCGGAGTCTTCCTCGGGGAAGTATTCACCTTCCCACTTCGTGAGCTGCCCGTTCTCGAACCAGATGGTCATGTTCTTCACTTCCGTTGCGCCCCTGCGCCCGAGGCGACGGCTGGCCACGTAGTCCCAGCGGTCGTGGTGGAAGGGGTCCTGGATCGAGGGCGTGCCCAGCAGCGTCATCACCTGACGCTTGTCCATGCCTGCCTGCAACTGCTCCACGGCGGTCTTGTCGAGCAGGTTGCCCTGATAGATCGGCTGCCGGTACAGCACGCCGCAGCCGCTGGTGATGAGGAGTGCGAGAAGGGGAACGAGCAGCTTGCGCATCGGCGGTCTGGGGCAGTGAACAGTGGGGCGATGATACACTCGAACGGCCGTGCCACGGCCCATGCCGGTACGCGCAACCCCATACGCCGGCAGCTGCGTTCACCTGACGTTGCATGCCCGCGCACGTTCACGACAGCACTCCGGAGGGCGAATGGAATCCCAGGATCTTCGCAAGGTCGGCCTGAAGGTCACCCACCCGCGCATGCGCATTCTGGAACTGCTGGAGCAGGCCCAGTCCCGGCACATGACCGCCGAGGACATCTACAAGCACCTGCTGGGCGAAGGCGAGGAGATCGGCCTTGCCACCATCTACCGGGTGCTGACCCAGTTCGAGTCGGCGGGGCTGGTGCTCAAGCACAATTTCGAGGGCGGCACCGCCGTCTATGAACTGGATCGCGGCCAGCATCACGACCACATGGTCGATGTCGATACCGGCAAGGTGATCGAGTTCCACAGCGACGAGATCGAGGAACTGCAGCACCGCATCGCGGCCCAGCACGGCTACGAGATCGAGGACCATGCGCTGGTGCTGTACGTCCGCAAAAAGCGCTGATTCTCCCTGTAGGGGCAGGCCCCGGTGCCTGCCCTGCTCAGGGCAACCACGGGGGGTTGCCCCTACGGCGCTCAGGGCGACCACGGGCGAGCGCCCCTACGGGGATTCCAACAATTTCCTCGCCGCTGCCTGCGCTTCCTTCGTCACTTCCGCGCCACCCAGCATCCGCGCGATTTCGTCGATGCGGCCCTTCGCGTCCAGCAGCGTGACCGAGGACTGGGTCATGCCATCCGCTGCCGCCTTGCTGACGCGGTATTGCGCGTGACCTGCGGCGGCGACCTGTGGCTGGTGGGTCACGCACAGCACCTGTCGCGGCGCGCCAAGCGCACGCAGTTTTGCGCCCACCGCAGCGGCCACCGCGCCGCCGATGCCGGAATCCACTTCGTCGAACACCATCGTGGGCACTGCATCCAGCCCCAGCGTGGCGACTTCAATCGCCAGTGAAATGCGCGACAACTCGCCGCCGGACGCGACCTTGCGCAGCGGGCGCGGCGGCTGGCCTGCGTTGGCGGACACGAGGAACTCGGCGCGTTCTGCGCCATTCGCATCAGGCGTGTCGCTGGCGTTTGCTTCAAGGTCAATTTCGAAGCGACCGCCTTCCATGCCGAGTTCGCCGATCAGCGCAGCGACGGCTTTCGATAGCGCAGTCCCGGCCTTGCGGCGCGATGCGGTCAGCGTCTTCGCGGCTGCCTGCCAATCGGTCAGTGCCTGCGCGATGTCGCGGTCGAGGTGTTGCAGGCGGGCATCGGCAACGGCCAGTGCATCCAGTTCCGCCGCCAGCGTGTCGCGGTGTGCGGCCAGCTTGTCGGGTGTGAGGCGATGCTTGCGGGCCAGATCCTGCACGCGGGTCAGGCGCTGCTCGATCTCGGCCAGCGCGTCGGGGTCGAGGTCGAGATCGTCGCGGATGCGTTCCAGCAAGGCCAACGCTTCATCCAGCTGGATCGCGGCGGAATCCAGCATCGCATCGACCTCAAGCAGGCGCGGCTCGTTGTCGGCTTGCCGCTGCAAACCACCGCGCAGGTGTTGCAGGCGCGAGGCCAGCGCATCATCGCCGCCCAGCGCGGCCAGCGCCTGCTCGCAGGCGGTGATGAGCGAAGCGGCATGGGCATGGCGACGATGGCTGGCATCGAGTTCCGCCAGCGCGTCCGGCTCCAGCGCTTCCGCCTGCAATTCGTCCAGTTGATGCGCAAGCCAGGCCTGGCGCTCGCCCACGTCGCCGCGTGCGAGCAAGGCGTCGCGTTCGTCTCGCAAGGATTTCCAGCGCGCCGCCGCTTCGCGCACCGCATCCAGCAGTTTCGGATGGCGCGCATAGGCATCCAGCAACAGGGTCTGCTGGCCGCGCACCAGCAGCGCCTGCTGTTCGTGCTGGCCGTGGATTTCCACCAGCAGGGCGGCAAGCTCGGCAAGCTGCCCCAGCGTGGCCGCGCGGCCATTGATCCATGCGCGTGAACCACCATCGGCGCGCAGGGTGCGGCGCAATTGGCAGGCATCGCCTTCGTCCAGCTCGTTGTCGCGCAGCCAGTTGGCAGCGGCGGGGCAGTCGTCCAGCGCGAACTCGGCGGCAAGCTCCGCACGTTGCGCACCGTGGCGCACCGCGCCGGCATCGGCGCGCATGCCGGACAGGAAGCCCAGCGCATCGACCAGCAGCGACTTGCCCGCGCCGGTTTCGCCGGAAATCACGGTCAGGCCACGGCCAAACTCCAGTTCGGCATGGGCGACAACGGCGAAATCGCGGATGGATAGGCGGCTGAGCATGGCCGCGCATTGTGCCTGCATGGCGGGCTGATCCGGTAGCGCTTGCATGCAGGCGGCAGCGCGCATACAACCTGCGGCATGAGCCGCCGCCCTGCCGACATCGCCAGCGACCCGCGCGCACGCCAGTTGCTGCGCACGCTGGTGTCGCGCCATATCCGCGACGGCGAGCCGGTGGGGTCACAGACGCTGGCGAAGCACGCGGGGCTGGATGTGAGCCCGGCGACCATCCGCAACATCCTGTCCTCGATGGAAGATGCGGGCCTTTTGGCTGCACCGCACAGCTCGGCGGGCAGGGTGCCGACCGCGCAGGGCTACCGGCTGTTCGTGGATTCGCTGCTGCAACTTCGGCCGTTGCCGGAGGGTGAGGTGGCGCGGCTGCGCAATGAACTGCCGGCCGGCGCGGGCACGCAGGCGCTTTTGGGCAGCACCTCGGAATTGCTGTCGGCGATGACGCATTTCGTCGGCATGGTCAGCGTGCCGAAGCGGGAAAGCTTCGCCTTCCGCCAGATCGAGTTCGTGGCGCTCGACCCGCAGCGGGTGCTGGCGATCCTGGTGTTTGCCGATGGAGAGGTGCAGAACCGCGTGGTGCAGGTGCGCCGCGCCTTCGACCCATCCGAGCTGGAACAGGCCGCGAATTACCTCAACACGCATTTCGCGGGGCAGCCGCTGGCGCAGATTCGGGCGCGGCTGCTGCACGAACTGCGCGATGCGCGCAGCGAGATGGAGCGCTTGCTGACATCGTCGCTGGACATTGCCGAACAGGCGTTCGCGCCCTCGCGCGAGGACATGCTGGTGGCAGGGCAAACCCGGCTGATGGGCCTGCAGGAACTGGGCGATCTTGACCGCCTGCGCGCATTGTTCGAGGCCTTCGCCGAAAAACGCGAACTGCTGCAACTGCTGGAACGCACCGCGCGCGCGCCGGGCATGCGGGTATTCATCGGCGAGGAAACCGGCATCGCCCCGCTGGAAGGCATGTCGCTGGTCACCGCGCCCTATGGCCGCGACGGGCAGGTGCTGGGTGTGCTGGGGGTGATCGGGCCCAGCCGGATGGCCTACGAGCGGGTGATCCCGGTAGTGGAAGCCACCGCCGCCGTGCTGGGTGCGGCCTTGAATCCGGAAGCCTGAAGCCCCATAGCCGGGGACGGTGCGGCAATCCGCCGCGAAACGACCCGCAGGCCATGACCCAGGAACCGACGCAGGAAGTCAACGAATCCGCCGACGAGCAGTTGGACGAGCTGGAGGCGCTGCGCGCCGAGATCGAGCAGTTGAAGGCGCAGTCGCTGCTGGAGCGCGCCGACCTCGAAAACCAGCGCAAGCGCATTGCGCGTGACATCGAACAGGCCCGCAAATTCGCCAACGAGCGCCTGCTGGGCGACCTGCTGCCGGTGTTCGACAGCCTAGACGCCGGGCTCACGGCGGCGGGCGCGGAAAGCGGCCCGCTGAAGGACGGTCTGGAGTTGACCTACAAGCAGCTGCTGAAGGTTGCCGGCGAGAACGGCCTCACCCTGGTGAACCCGCAGGGCGAGGTGTTCGATCCCGAGCACCATCAGGCGATCAGCCAGGCCGATGTGCAAGGCATCGCGTCCGGCCATGTCGCCACCGTGTTCCAGAAGGGCTACCTGCTGAACGGACGCCTGCTGCGGCCGGCGTTGGTGGTGGTGGCGAATTGACTGCGATGGGGCAACCACGGTGGGTTGCCCCTAATTGCGATGGGCAACCACGGTGGGTTGCCCCTACTTGAACTGCTGCGACACATCCCCAGATAGCAACCATCGGCGCACGACGCCCCACGCATACGGATCCAAGAGGACACACACATGGGCAAGATCATCGGCATCGACCTCGGCACCACCAACTCCTGCGTCGCCATCATGGAAGGCGGCAAGGCCCGCGTCATCGAGAACAGCGAAGGCGACCGCACCACGCCGTCCATCGTGGCATGGACGAAGGATGGCGAAGTGCTGGTCGGCGCATCCGCCAAGCGCCAGGCCGTCACCAACCCGAAGAACACCTTCTACGCGGTGAAGCGCCTGATCGGCCGCAAGTTCACCGACGCCGAAGTGCAGAAGGACATCGGCGTGGTGCCGTACACGATCACCGCGCACGACAACGGCGACGCCTGGGTGGGCCTGGCCGATGGCAAGAAACTGGCTCCGCAGGAAGTCTCCGCCAAGGTGCTGGAGAAGATGAAGAAGACTGCCGAAGCCTTCCTCGGCGAAACCGTCACCGAGGCGGTCATCACCGTGCCGGCCTACTTCAATGACAGCCAGCGTCAGGCCACCAAGGACGCTGGCCGCATCGCCGGCCTCGATGTCAAGCGCATCATCAACGAGCCGACCGCCGCCGCACTGGCCTACGGTCTGGACAAGAGCGACGGCGGCGACCGCAAGATCGCCGTGTATGACCTTGGCGGCGGTACCTTCGACGTGTCGATCATCGAGATCGCCAACATCGATGGCGAGAAGCAGTTCGAAGTGCTCGCCACCAATGGCGACACCTTCCTCGGTGGTGAGGATTTCGACAACCGCGTCATCGACTATCTGGTGGAGGAGTTCCAGAAGTCCGATGGCGTTGACCTGCGCAAGGATCCGCTGGCCCTGCAGCGACTGAAGGACGCCGCCGAACGCGCCAAGATCGAGCTGTCCAGCAACCAGCAGACCGACGTCAACCTGCCGTATGTCACGGCGGATGCCAGCGGCCCGAAGCACCTCAACATCAAGCTGACCCGCGCCAAGCTTGAGGCGCTGGTCGATGATCTGGTGAAGAAGACCATCGAACCCTGCCGCGTTGCGCTGAATGATGCCGGCCTGCGCGCCAGCGACATCAGCGAGGTGATCCTGGTCGGTGGCCAGACCCGCATGCCGAAGGTGCAGGCGGCGGTGGCCGAGTTCTTCGGCAAGGAGCCGCGCAAGGACGTGAACCCGGACGAAGCCGTCGCCATCGGTGCGGCCGTGCAGGGCGGCGTGCTGGCCGGCGACGTCAAGGACGTGCTGCTGCTGGACGTGACCCCGCTGTCGCTGGGCATCGAGACCCTGGGCGGCGTGTTCACCAAGATCATCGACAAGAACACCACCATCCCCACCAAGGCCTCGCAGGTGTTCAGCACCGCCGAGGACAACCAGAACGCGGTGACCGTGCACGTGCTGCAGGGTGAGCGCGAGCAGGCACGCTACAACAAGTCGCTGGCCCGCTTCGACCTGACCGGCATCGAGCCGGCCCCGCGCGGCATGCCGCAGGTGGAAGTGAGCTTCGATATCGACGCCAACGGCATCGTCCACGTCACCGCCAAGGACAAGAAGACCGGCAAGGAACAGAAGGTCGAAATCAAGGCCGGCTCGGGCCTGTCGGACGAGGAAATCCAGCGGATGGTGCAGGACGCCGAAGCCAACCGCGAGGAGGACAAGAAGTTCCACGAACTGGTCACCGCGCGCAACCAGGCCGATGGCCTGATCCACGCCACACGCACCACCATCAAGGACAACGGCGACAAGTTGCCGGGCGATGCCATTGGTCGCGCCGAGGGTGCCATCGCCGAGCTGGAAACCGCGATGAAGGGTGACGACAAGGGCCAGATCGAAGCCAAGGCCAAGGCACTGGAAGAAGCCGCGCAGGCGTTGTTCGCGGCAGCCGCTGCGGCAGGCCAGCAGCCATCGGGTGATGCCGGCGATGCGCCGAAGGGCGACGACGTGGTCGATGCCGAGTTCACCGAGGTCAAGGACGACGACAAGAAGGCCTGACGAAGGCCCGATAGCGGTAACCCCTCTCCCGTCGGGAGAGGGGTTGGGGTGAGGGTTCGGGATTCCCTGCAATCCCCGAACCCTCGTCGCATCACCGAACCCCCACCCCAGCCCTCCCCCGGAGGGGGAGGGAGAGGCAAAGCATGAGCAAACGCGACTACTACGAAGTCCTGGGCGTGGCCCGCAATGCCAGCGATGATGAGCTGAAGAAGGCCTATCGCCGCTGCGCGATGAAGCATCACCCGGATCGCAACCCGGGTGATGCCGCCGCCGAAGCCGCGTTCAAGGAGTGCAAGGAGGCCTATGACGTGCTGAGCGATGGCGGCAAGCGCCGCCTCTACGACCAGCACGGCCATGCCGCGTTCGAAAACGGCATGGGCGGCGGCAATGCCGGCCCCGGCTTTGGCGGCGGGTTCGGTGGTGCCGACATGGGCGATATCTTCGGCGACATCTTCGGCAACATCTTTGGTGGTGGCGCGCGCCAGCAGGGCCCGCGTCGCGGTGCCGACGTTGGCTACGTGATGGAGCTGAACCTCGAAGAAGCCGTGGCCGGCGTCGAGAAACGCATCGACATCCCCACGCTTGCATCCTGCGAACCCTGCAAGGGCAGCGGTTCCGAAGACGGCAAGATCGACACCTGCGGCACCTGCCACGGGCGCGGGCAGGTACGCATGCAGCGCGGCCCGTTCACCATGCAGGCGCCGTGCCCGCATTGCGGCGGTGCCGGCAAGACCATCGCCAATCCGTGCAAGCACTGCAACGGCAATGGGCGCGTGGAGGAAGACAAGACCCTGTCGGTGAAGATTCCGGCAGGCGTGGACAGCGGCGACCGCATCCGCCTGGCGGGCGAAGGCGAAGCCGGCCCGGCCGGTGCGCCGGCGGGTGACCTGTATGTGGAAGTGCGGGTGCGCCCGCATGAGATCTTCGAACGCGATGGCGATGACCTGCATTGCGAAGTGCCGATCCGCATCTCGCAGGCGGCACTTGGCGACACCGTGCGCGTGCCCACGCTGGGCGGCGAAGCGGAAATCCGCATCCCCGCCGAAACCCAGACCGGCAAGGTGTTCCGCCTGCGCGACAAGGGCGTGAAGTCGGTGCGCAGCCGTGCGCCGGGCGACCTGTACTGCAAGGTGGTGGTGGAAACCCCGGTCAACCTGACCGTGGCCCAGCGCGAGTTGCTGGAACAGTTCGAAGCCACCTTCGTCGGCGATAACGCGCGCAGGCATTCGCCAAAGGCCAGCACCTTCCTCGACGGCGTGAAAGGTTTCTGGGAACGGATGAAATCCTGACAGCCGAAACCGTTTCGGCTGTCTAGAATGACGCCCGGACACTCCGGGCGTTTTTCTTTTGGGCACGCATCCCCGCGTCATCGGCATCGTCGGCAGCGCCGGCGCCTACGGGCGCTGGCTGACCACGTTCTTCAATCAGCGGATGGGGCTGGAAGTAATCGGCCACGATCCTGCCGATGCCGCATCCGCCAGTGAACAGGCGCTGCTGGAGCGCGCCGACGTGCTGCTGTTCGCCGCGCCGATCCGGTACACGCCCGCATTGATCGAACGCTACGTGTCGATGGCCGATGGCAGCGAGACCGGCAAGCTCTGGTTGGACGTGACCTCGGTGAAGGCCGCACCCGTGGCCGCGATGCTGCGCTCACGGGCCGAAGTCGTGGGCCTGCATCCGATGACCGCACCGCCCAAGACGCCCACGTTGAAGGGCCGTGTGCTGGTGGTGTGCGAGGCGCGGCTGCAACGCTGGAAGCCGTGGCTGGACACCCTGCTGGCGGCGCTGGAAGCCGAATGCGTGCAGGCCACGCCGGAGCATCACGACCGCGCGATGGCACTGGTGCAGGCGATGGTACATGCCGCGCATCTGGCGCAGGCCGGCGTGCTGCGCGAATGCAGTGGCAGCCTGGCGGCGTTGATGCCACTGCGTTCAGCCTCGTTCGAAATGGACGCGGCAATGATGAGCCGCATCCTGTCGCTGAACCCGGCCATCTACGAAGACATCCAGTTCGGCAATCCACATGCACACGGCGTGCTGACGGCGCTGGCCGCACAGCTTGGGCGCATGGCCGAACTGGTGGGGCAGGGTGACGCTGCCCGTGCGACGTTCCGGCGCGAGTTTCTGGATGACAATCGCGCCGCCCTCGGCCCGCAGGCGCTGGCCGAAGGCAACTACACCTTCGAGCGGCTGGGCTATCTGCTGGCCGACCTCAGCGACCGGCAGTGCATGAGCATCCATTTACCGGAGGATCGCCCCGGCTCGCTGCGTGCGCTGCTGCACGTGTTCGAGGCGCACGGCGTCAGCATCGCCTCGCTGCATTCCTCGCGCACGCCGGCCGGCGAGGTGCATTTCCGGCTGAGCTTCATCAGCGGCACCTTGCCCACACAGTTGCAGGCCGTGGCCGGGGAACTGCAGCGCAGCGGCATCGGGCGCGTGCTTTCCGGTTGAAAAAACGGCAGGACAGCCATTTTCCACGGCGAAGCCACCCCGAAGTGGCATGAAAAGGTATTCAAGCGCCCCCCTGATACGAAAATCCATGACGCCCATCAACGATTGGCGACGCGCTGCGGCGTACTGTGGCACCCAAGCCTAATCGGTTCCGGGCCACCCCATGACGTTCCGTTCCCCCGCGGACACCCACCACAGCATCCCGCACAGGGATCGCGATCTGCTGCTCGATGCACTGCAGAAACTGGTGCTCGATCGCGTGCCGCCGGCGCTTGACCGCACCCTGGGCAATGTCGATGACTACCTGTTCGACCGCAGCCAGAACGGCGAGGAAGACCTCGGCCTGATGGCGTTGCGTGACGTGCGCCGCGCCCGCGCCACGATCGCCGAGCGTTTCCGCAAAAGCGTACATGCCGCCTTGCTTGACCTGCGCGTGGCGGACGCGCAGAACAACGCGGGTGAGACCCGCTCCGACCTCAGACTGCTGTCGGATCAGGATCTGGAAGAAGAACTGGCGGTGCAGCAACTAGCTGCACTCGTGCAGCGCCAGCATGGGCCATCGCTGGAACTGCTGCTCAAGCGCCTGTCCGCACTGCTGGGGCACGATCTGGCTTCGATGGAAAATCCCTTCAGCCCGGCGTTCCTTGCCAATGCGCTGGGCGATGCGATGGCGCAGGTGGAAATGGAAGCCGCGCTGCGCATCGTGATGTTCAAGTTCTTCGAGCGCGAGCTGGCCGGCGAACTGGGCGAGATCTACCATCAGGCCAACGCCAAGCTGGCGGCTGCGGGCATCCTGCCCGAACTGCGTGCCACCAGCAGGCCGGTGCATGCGGCCACGCACGCGCCTGTGGCGGCAGCCGGCGCGCAGCACGTTGCGCCGCAGGCCGTGGCGATGCCGCAGGCGCAAGGCGATGTGCCGCTGCAACCCGGCCTGGCCGAGCAGGCCATGTTCGCCAACATGCTGGGCTTGCTGCAGGGCTGGCGCAGCCAGGCGATGGGCGCGGTCGCCGGTACCGCAGGCGCGCACATGCCGGGACAGCCGGGCATGGCCGCAGCGCAAGGGCAGGTGCTGGGCTCGGGGGAACTGCTTTCGATCCTGTCGCTGATGCAGCGCGAGGCACCGCTGCAGTTTGCCGCTGGTGCGGGCAACGAGCGGGTGCCGCTTGCTGCACAGTTGCGCCAGCAGATGGCACAGAACGCACGCAAGCTGGGCGTGGCCGACGACAACCTGCAACTGGACGGGCTGGACGGCGATGCGGTCGATCTGGTCGCGCTGTTGTTCGACGTATTGCTGGATGGCCCGCAGTACGACGCCAACATCCGCCAGATGATCGGCAGGATGCTGGTGCCCTACGTGAAAGTCGCGGTGAAGGATCGCCGCATGTTCCTGTTCAAGCAGCACCCGGCGCGTCGCCTGCTGAACACGGTGGCCGAGGCCTGCGAGGGCAATCACGGCGAGGCGCCGCAGGAACGCGAACTGCTCAACCACGTTGACCACACCATCGACCGGCTGGTAGCCGAGTTCAACGAGGACGTGGCGATCTTCGAAACGCTGGAGCAGGAGTTGCGCAGTTACATGGCGCAGCACCGCAAGCGTTTCGAACTGGCCGAAAAGCGCACCGCCGAGGCCCAGCGCGGGCGCGAGAGGATGGATCAGGCGCGGATTCTGGTGCTGACCGACCTCGACCGCCATCGCGCCGGTCGCGAATTGCCGCCGGTGATCGAGGATTTCCTGGCCCGTCACGCCGCCCATCATCTTGTGCAGGTGGTGCTGCGCGAAGGCAACGAAGCACCACGCTATGAAGCTGCGATGGCCACCATCGATGGCCTGCTGGCAGCCCATGACTGTGCCTGCGAACACATCGATCCAGGCAGCCGCGACCCGCTGCCGGAAAGCGGGCTGGAAGACATCCTTGCCAGTGCTGGCTGCACGGGTGATGCCGCACAGGCTGCCATCGCCGCCATTCGCGACGCGCTGGCGAGGTTGGCCGAAGGCGAAGCCTCGGTGGCTGCCGACGTGCGCATGCCGGAACAGGTGGTGGTGCCGGAGCCCATCGTCGTCCAGCCCGAACCGCAGCCGCATTTGCAAGTGGTGGGCGGCACCGATGCGCTGGATTTCGATGGCAGCATGCTGGAGCGCATGCGCAAGCTGGAGGTCGGTGACTGGCTGCAACTGGCCGGCAACGATGGCCGCGCGGAGCCGGCCAAGGTGTCGTGGATCAGCCCGATCTCCGCGCGCCTGCTGCTGGTGAACAAGCGCGGCGTGCGCGTGCTGGTGGCATCGGTGGAAGAACTGGCGGCGATGGCCAAGCTGGGCAAGGTCAGCCTGCGCGAGGCCGGCAGCGCCTTCGACGATGCCATGCACCAGGTCGCCGATCGCCTGAAAAGCGCCGCTGCCCAGTCCTGATCCAGTAACTGCATCTTGTCGCGTGCGTGCGTGCTGGTTAGCCTGCACGGATGAATACGACACCCCTCCGTCTGTTGATCCATGGTGCCAGTGGCCGCATGGGCCAGGCCCTGCAACGCCTTGGCAGCGAGGCCGACAGCGGCTGCGACGTGGTGGCCGCGGTCTCGCGCAAGGTCGATGCGCGCGTGCTGGAGGGTATCCCGCAGTTCGCGGCTTCGGAATTGCACGGCGTGCCGGAGTTCGATGTCGCCATCGACTTCAGCCTGCCACAGGCCTTCGATGCCATCCTTGGCCTGTGCGTCGCCCGCCGCGTTGCGCTGGTCTCCGGCACCACCGGCCTGTCCGATGCGCAGAAGGCGGCGCTTGATGCCGCTTCGGTCCTGATCCCGCTGAGCTGGGCCAGCAATTTCAGCCTTGGCGTGGCGGTCTTGCACACGCTTGTGGAACGCGCAGCGCAGGCACTGCCGGGCTGGGACTGCGACATCGTCGAAGCCCACCACACCCGCAAGCTGGACGCGCCTTCGGGCACCGCGCTGACCCTTGGCGAGGCCGCGCAGGCCGGTGGAGCTGCGCCGCATTACGCATCGCTGCGTGCCGGTGACATCGTCGGCGAGCATCTGGTGCAGTTCACCGGCATGGGCGAACGCATCGAGCTTGTGCATCGCGCCAGCAACCGCGACATCTTCGCCCGTGGCGCGCTACACGCCGCACGCCGCCTGCATGGGCGCGCGCCCGGACGCTATCGGGTGGCCGATCTGCTGTAGGAGGCTGGCGCAAACGCCTCGGCATCGGTACAATTCTCGCTCGCCTGATCCCCCCAGCTCCGAACCGGTTACAGCCGCTTCGGCGCTTTTTTGCAACCTCACGCAGGGCGACACACTTGAACGAACCCGCCATCCTCGCCCTTGAAGACGGAACCGTCTTCGAGGGTATTTCCGTGGGCGCAGCCGGTCTTTCCGTTGGCGAGGTGGTGTTCAACACCGCCATGACCGGCTATCAGGAAATCCTGACCGACCCGTCCTACGCGCGCCAGTTGGTCACGCTGACCTATCCGCATATCGGCAATACCGGCTGCACCGACGAAGACGACGAAGCCACCAAGGCCTGGGCTGCCGGCCTGATCGTGCGTGACGTGCCGCGTCGCCCCAGCAACTGGCGCAGCCAGATCGCCTTGCCGCAGTGGTTGCAGGCACGCGGGATCAAAGCGATTGCCGGCATCGACACCCGCAAGCTGACCCGCATCCTGCGCGAACGCGGCTCGCAGAACGGCGCGCTGATGGCGGGCGAGATAGACGCCGACAAGGCCATCGAAGCCGCCCGCAAGTTTCCGGGCCTTGCCGGCATGGATCTGGCGAAGGTGGTCAGCACCGAAGCCAGCTACAAGTGGAACGAAGGCCAGCTCGATCTCGACACCGGCGCATGCGTGCGCATGGATGCGAAGTTCAAGGTCGTGGCCTACGACTTCGGCGTGAAGCACAACATCCTGCGCATGCTGGCCGAACGCGGCTGCGACGTGATCGTGGTGCCTGCGCAAACGCCAGCACCTGACGTGCTGGCGATGCAGCCGAACGGCGTGTTCCTGTCCAACGGCCCCGGCGATCCGCAGCCCTGCGATTACGCGATTGCCGCGATCCGCGAGTTCATTGCCGCCAAAGTGCCGCTGTTCGGCATCTGCCTTGGCCATCAGTTGCTTGGACTGGCCGCAGGCGCACGCACCATGAAGATGCCGCACGGCCACCACGGCGCGAACCATCCCGTGCAGGCTCTCGATTCCGGGCGCGTGATGATCACTTCGCAGAACCACGGCTTCTGCATCGACGAGGCCACGCTGCCCGCCAACACCCGCGTGACCCACCGCTCGCTGTTCGATGGCACCAACCAGGGCATCGAACTGACCGATGTACCGGCCTTCAGCTTCCAGGGCCACCCGGAAGCATCACCCGGGCCACACGATGTTTCACCGTTGTTCGATAGGTTCGTGGCATCGATGCGTGCGGGTGCCTGATCGTGCAATTCCGCAATTTCGCTGCTGCGTTTCAACTCAGGAGTACACAGAATATGTACGGAAAACTGCTTGCCGCACTGTTGATGCTGGCACCAACCCAGATTCTTGCGCGTGAAGTGCCAGTCGAGGATTTTTTCAAGGATCCGGACTCCAGCGTCATCAGCCTATCTCCGGATGGCGAACACATGGCGATCCGGGTGCCGCAAGCGGATCGTACGCTGCTTGCCGTTTTGCGCGTGTCCGACAAGGGGCTCGTTGGCAAGTGGGATTATGGCGAGAATCGGCACATCCGTGATGCAATATGGGCGAACAATGAACGCCTGCTGTTCAATGTCACTTTCAAGACCGGTAGCCTCGACTTTGAGACCCAGCGCGGTGACATGTACGCATCAAATATTGATGGAAGTAAGCGCATCGATATCCCGAATGGCAATTACTATGAAATCATTAACCTGACTCCAGAGGATCCCGATACGATTCTGGTGCAGCGTTCGATCGAAAGTGCCTTCCTATTCAAGCTCAACGTCTATACGGGCCGCACTACGACAGTTGCGAACGGACCGGTTGATCACGGTAGTTTTCTGGTGGATCACGATCGCAATCCGCGCTTCCTGACGGGCGAGATGAAAGATGGCAGCAACGTTACTTATCGCCGCGATGGCAGCAACTGGTCATTGATCCACAAGAGTCCCCGCAATGGCGCAACCTACAGGCCACTCGGTTTCGCTGGGGATAATCGCAATGTTTATATGGCCAAGGGTGAGGATGGAAAGCCGGAAACCATCGTTCTGCTGGATATGGAGACCCGGGCGGAAAAGCAACTTTCGCATAACGGCACTGTGAGCCCGACTGGTTTCCTCTGGAGCACTGATCGAAAAACCCTGCTTGCGGTGTGGTACGAAGACGGCATCCCCTACTGGGACTGGATTGAGCCCAAGCATCCCGAAACCAAGGTCTATGCGGGCCTGACCAAGGCTTTCCCGGATTCCGTTGTGCAGTTCCTGCGTCCGTCAGAGGATGGGCGTTACTTCGCAATGCGTGTGTATTCCGATCGTCAGCCATCCAGCGATTATCTGTTTGATCGCCAAACCAGTCAGGCGACTTTCCTGGCCAGCAGCCGAGGCTGGATCAAGGCCAGCGAAATGTCGCCGATGAAGCCGATCAGCTTCAAGGCGCGCGATGGCCTTGAACTGCACGGCTACGTCACCCTGCCCGTCGGCAGCAATGGCAAGAATCTGCCGATGATCGTGAATCCGCATGGCGGCCCGCACGGCCCGCGTGACGAATGGGGTTTCAATCCGGAAGTGCAGTTGCTGGCCAATCGCGGTTATGCGGTGCTGCAGGTCAACTACCGTGGTTCCGGCGGATACGGCAACGCGTTCGAAGGCATGGGTTACCGCAAATGGGGTACCGCCATGCAGGATGATCTGACCGATGCGGTGCGTTGGGCGGTGTCGCAGGGGATCGCTGATCCTGGTCGTGTCTGCATCTATGGCGCTTCCTATGGCGGCTATGCCGCGTTGATGAGCGCCGTTCGAGAGCCTGACCTGTATCGATGCACCGTGGGTTATGTTGGTGTTTACGACCTCGACATTCAGCGCAGTAGCAGTGATACGGCAGGTAGCGAGTACGGACGCAACTACCTGACCCAGGTGCAGCCGGAAAGCATTTCCGAGCGCCGCGCACAATCGCCTGTTTCCGGCGTTGAACGCCTCAAGGCCCCGGTGATGCTGGTGCATGGCGGGAAGGATGTGCGTGTCCCGATCAAGCACATGCATGAGCTGGTTGCGGCCATGAAGAAGGTCGGCAAGGCACCGGAAGTTGTGGTCGTCGAAGACAAGGAAGCCCATGGGTTCCGTGACCTGAAGAACAACGTGAACCTGTACACGAAGATGCTGGCTTTCTTCGACAAGCACATCGGTTCCGGCGCGAAGACCCCGTAATTCGGTAATCACTGACAGGGCCGGAAAGAGACTTACATGCCAAAGCGCACCGACATCAAGACCATCCTCATCATCGGCGCTGGCCCCATCGTCATCGGGCAGGCCTGCGAGTTCGACTACTCCGGCGCGCAGGCCTGCAAGGCGTTGCGGGAAGAGGGCTATCGCGTGGTGCTGGTCAACAGCAACCCGGCCACGATCATGACCGATCCGGAAACCGCCGATGCGGTCTATATCGAGCCGATCAACTGGCAGACGGTCGAGAAGATCATCGCCAAGGAGAAGCCCGATGCGCTGCTGCCGACGATGGGCGGGCAGACCGCGCTGAACTGCGCGCTGGACCTTGCCGACAACGGCGTGCTGGAGAAATACGGCGTCGAGTTGATTGGCGCGAAGCGCGAAGCCATCCGCATGGCCGAGGACCGCGAGCTGTTCCGCGTGGCGATGCAGGAGATTGGCCTTGAATGCCCGAAGGCCGAGGTCGCGCGCACGTTCGAGCAGGCGGTGGAGATTCAGGCCAAGGTCGGTTATCCCACCATCATCCGCCCCAGCTTCACGCTGGGTGGCTCCGGTGGCGGCATCGCCTACAACCGTGAAGAGTTCGAGGAAATCGTCAAGCGCGGCCTTGAGCTTTCGCCTGTGGGCGAAGTGCTGGTTGAGGAATCCGTGCTTGGCTGGAAGGAGTTCGAGATGGAAGTCGTCCGCGACACCGCGGACAACTGCATCATCGTGTGCAGCATCGAGAACCTCGACGCGATGGGCGTGCATACCGGCGACAGCATCACCGTTGCACCGGCGCAGACCCTGACCGACAAGGAATACCAGCGCCTGCGTGACGCCAGCATCGCGGTGCTGCGCAAGATCGGCGTGGACACTGGCGGCAGCAATGTGCAGTTCGGCATCAATGCGCAGACCGGGCGCGTAGTCGTCATCGAAATGAACCCGCGCGTCTCGCGTTCTTCGGCACTGGCATCGAAGGCGACCGGCTTTCCCATCGCCAAGGTCGCGGCCAAGCTGGCCGTTGGCTACACGCTGGATGAGTTGAAGAACGAAATTACCGGCGGCGCGACGCCGGCTTCGTTCGAGCCGGCCATCGACTATGTGGTCACCAAGATTCCGCGCTTCGCCTTCGAGAAGTTCCCGCAGGCCGATGCACGCCTGACCACGCAGATGAAGTCGGTGGGCGAGGTGATGGCGATGGGCCGCTGCTTCCAGGAGTCCTTGCAGAAGGCGCTGCGTGGCCTTGAAACCGGCAAGGTCGGGCTTGATCCGACTGGCCTTGACCTGACCGACGAAGACGATCTGGTACGCCTGCGCCGCGAACTGAAGGAGCCGGGCCCGGAGCGCATCTTCCATCTGGCCGATGCCTTCCGCGCGGGCATGAGCGTGGAGGATGTGCATGCTTTGTCCTTCGTCGATCCGTGGTTCCTCGACCAGATCGAGGAACTCATCGATGCCGAAATCGACGTGGTGCATCGCGGGCTGGACGGGCTGGATGCGCGCCGCCTGCGTGCGCTCAAGCGCAAGGGCTTCTCCGATGCCCGCATCGCGCAGTTGACCGGCACCAATGAAACCGCCGTGCGCGCGCTGCGCAAGGCCTTCGGCGTGCGCCCCGTCTTTAAGCGCGTGGACTCGTGCGCCGCCGAGTTCGCCACCGGCACCGCCTATCTGTATTCGACCTATGAGGACGAATGCGAAGCCAATCCGAGCGACCGCAAAAAAATCATGGTGCTTGGCGGTGGCCCCAACCGCATCGGGCAGGGCATCGAGTTCGACTACTGCTGCGTACACGCAGCGCTCGCCCTGCGCGAGGATGGCTATGAAACCATCATGGTCAACTGCAACCCGGAAACGGTGAGCACCGACTACGACACCTCCGATCGCCTGTACTTCGAATCGCTGACGCTGGAAGACGTGCTGGAGATCGTGGAGCTGGAGAAGCCCGTCGGCGTGATCGTCCAGTACGGCGGCCAGACGCCGCTGAAGCTGGCGAAGGCGCTGGAAGCCAACGGCGTGCCGATCATCGGCACCTCGCCGGATTCCATTGATCTGGCCGAAGACCGCGAGCGCTTCCAGAAACTGGTTGATGACCTGGGTCTGCTGCAACCGCCCAACCGCACCGCACGCAGTGCCGAGGAAGCGCTGGCGCAGGCGCGTGAGATCGGTTATCCGCTGGTGGTGCGTCCCAGCTACGTACTGGGCGGGCGTGCGATGGAAGTGGTGCATGCCGACGCCGACCTTGCACGCTACATGCGCGAGGCAGTGAAGGTCAGCAACGATGCGCCGGTGCTGCTGGATCGCTTCCTCGACAACGCGGTGGAAGTCGATATCGACGTGATCGCCGACAGCGCGGGCAATGTGCTGGTTGGCGGCGTGATGCAGCACATCGAGGAAGCTGGCGTGCATTCCGGCGACTCGTCCTGCTCGCTGCCGCCGTATTCGCTGTCCGCAAGCACGCAGGATCGCCTGCGCGAGCAAGTGGCTGCGCTTGCGCGTGCGCTGCATGTGGTCGGTCTGATGAACACCCAGTTCGCGGTGCAGACCAATGCCGAAGGTGACGACATCATCTACCTGCTGGAAGTGAACCCGCGCGCCAGCCGCACCGTGCCATTCGTGTCCAAGGCCATCGGCAGGCCGCTGGCCAAGATCGCGGCACGCTGCATGGCCGGCAAGTCGCTGGCCGAGCAGGGCGCGACGAAGGAAATCGTGCCCGACTATTACTCCGTGAAAGAAGCGGTGTTCCCGTTCGCCAAGTTCCAGAACGTCGATCCCATCCTCGGCCCGGAAATGCGTTCCACCGGCGAAGTCATGGGCGTGGGCCGCAGCTTCGAGGCCGCCTTCGCGCGCGCCGAGGAAGCCGCCAACATCAAGGCACCGCAACCGGGCAAGGCCTTCATCTCCGTGCGTGATCCGGACAAGGCGCGGGTGCTGCCGGTGGCGAAGTACATGATCGAGCGCGGCTTCTCCATCGTCGCCACCAGCGGCACCGCCGACTACCTGAGCGAAAACGGCATCGCCTGCCAGCGCATCAACAAGGTGATCGAAGGCCGTCCACACGTCGTGGACCTCATCAAGAACGGCGAGATCAGCTATATCGTCAACACCACGGAAGGGCGGCAGGCCATCGCCGACTCCTTCTCGATCCGGCGCGAGGCCTTGCAGCATCGCGTCACCTATTCCACCACCGTGTCCGGCGCGAGTGCCTTGCTGCATTCGCTGGATCATCGCGGCGCTGGCGACGTGCATGCGCTGCAGGATTTGCACAAGGAACTTGCACAGGAGAAGCAGGCATGAGCCGTGCGCCCATCACCGCCAAAGGCGCAGCGCGCCTGCGCGCGGAGCTTGAAGAACTGAAGTCGGTCAAGCGCCCGGCGGTCATCAACGCGATCGCCGAAGCCCGCGCCCACGGCGACCTCAAGGAAAACGCCGAATACCACGCCGCACGCGAGCAGCAGGGCTTCATCGAAGGCCGTATCAAGCACCTTGAAGCCGAACTCTCGCACGCGCAGATCATCGACATCGCCACCCTAACCGCCGGCGACAAGATCGTGTTCGGCGCGACCGTGGAACTGGCCGACGCCGACAGCGGCGAAGAGAGGACCTACCAGATCGTTGGCGACCTGGAAGCCGACATCAAGCAGGGCCTGATCGCGATTTCCTCGCCGGTGGCACGCGCATTGATCGGCAAGCACGAGGGCGATGCCATCACCATCGAAGCACCGGGCGGCACCCGCGAGTACGAGATCGTTTCGGTGCGCTACGAAGGCTGATGTCGCCCCGCGATTCCCTCGGATTCGGTGATTGACGCCTCCAACCTGCAGACGTACCTTGAATCCGGATTCCTCGATGAGTGGCCGATCATGAGGCAGCAATCCGGCCTAGAGCTGGCGGTGAGGCATTTGAACGCCTCGGTTGGGCCGGTATTGACCACGGGCCAACTGGCCTCTGCGCTGCGCGCTGGTACCACGCGCGATCTGCCGGTGTCACCCACCGCCGCTGCACTGATCAGTTCCTTGTTCGCCGAGCTTCCGCCTGACTTGATATTGCGGTGTACGGTCGAAGCTGCTGCCGACGTGCACTGCGTCGATGCACTCTATCGTGAGTCACTGGCTGACGCGCTTGCGCCAGTTCGGGCGTGGGAGACCTCGGTGGAGCATTTGTTGTGAGTGGCACCACGCGCGATCAAGTCATTGCCCATCGCCAGTCCGGGTCGTGGCGGAGCCTCGAACGGACGGCACTGGCGATCATTGCCGACGTGCAAGAGCGTGCCGGCGGTGCGTTCCAGCCTAAGCTGGGCGGTGGGACGCGCTTGATGCTGGCGCTGGATCATCGCATCAGCCACGACATCGACCTGTTCATGCGTGATCCCCAATGGATCGGGTACATCAGCCCGCGCCTGAATGATCGTGTCGAA